>DASVPJ010000045.1:0-29883 GCA_036382875.1 Mycobacteriales bacterium | reverse complement strand
ACCTGCGGCGCCTGCGTCGAGCAGTGCCCGGTCGACATCGAGCACGTCGACACGATCCTCGACATGCGCCGCTACCAGGTGCTGATCGAGTCGTCGTTCCCGAGCGAGGCCGGCGTGATGCTGCGCAACCTCGAGCAGCAGTCCAACCCGTGGGGCCTGTCGCCCAACGCCCGCAACGACTGGATGGAGGGGCTGTCCTTCCCGGTCTACGTGGCCGAGGGGCGCATCCCGGACGACGTCGAGTGGCTGTTCTGGGTCGGCTGCGCGGGCGCGCTGGAGGACCGTTCGAAGAAGGTCACCCGCGCGGTCGCCGAGCTGCTGCACACGGCCGGCGTGGCGTTCGCGGTGCTCGGCTCGCAGGAGGGCTGCACCGGCGACCCGGCGCGCCGGCTCGGCAACGAGTACCTGTTCACCGAGCTCGGCAAGGCCAACGTCGAGCTGCTCAACTCCAAGAACGCCAAGAAGATCGTCGCGAGCTGCCCGCACTGCTTCAACACGATCGCCCGCGAGTACCCGCAGCTCGGCGGCGACTACGAGGTCATCCACCACACCCAGCTCCTCGGTCGCCTGATCGAGGAGGGGCGGCTCGTGCCGGTCAGCCGGGTCGACGCCGAGGTGACGTACCACGACCCGTGCTACCTGGGCCGGCACAACCAGGTCTACACGCCGCCGCGCGAGGTGCTCGACTCGATCAAGGGCCTGTCCAGCACCGAGATGCACCGCTGCAAGGAGCGCGGCTTCTGCTGCGGCGCCGGCGGCGCGCGGATGTGGATGGAGGAGCGCATCGGCAAGCAGGTCAACGTCGAGCGCACCGAGGAGGCGCTGTCCACCGGCGCCGACATCGTCGGCACCGCGTGCCCGTACTGCATGGTCATGCTCTCCGACGCCGTCCAGGCCAAGAAGGCCGAGGGGCAGGCGGCGGAGCACGTCGAGGTGCTCGACGTGGCGCAGATCCTGGCCCGGTCCGTCCACCGCGAGGAGCCGGCCGTACGCGCGCTGACCGCGCCGGTCGAGGCGTCGCCCGCGGTCGAGGCCGGCGTGGCGGCCGGCGCGGGTGACGCCGCGGTGCCGGCCGTGGCCGGGGAGCTGGCCGGGGCCGGCGAGGCGCCGGCCGGCGGCACGCCGAGCGCGCCCGAGGTGGGCTGATCCCCCGGCTCGGCCGACCCGGACCTCCTCCGGACGACGAGCCGGAGGGGCTGCGCGACCTGCGCGACCCGTTCGAGGCCGCCGCCGCGCGGATGGCGGAGCGCCGCGAGGCCGAGGCCGCCGCGACCGGCGCGGCCGCCACCGACCGCGAGGTCGCGCGGCTGGACCGTCCCCCGCGCCGCAACGTCCTCGCCAAGGCGCTCGTCGGCGTGCTCGGCCTGATGCTGCTCAGCATCGCCGCGCTGGCCCGCCGCCCGCGCACGCCCGAGCTGGCGGCGAGCTGCACCACGCCGGCGTTCGCCCTCGCCTCGCCCGCGAAGCAGAACCGGCCGCTCGCGTTCACCATGGTCGGCCCGTCGGACCGGCTGTACGCGCTCGGGCTGGACTCGCTCGGCTTCGTCCGGGAGGGCGGCACGTGGCGCGCGGTGCGCAAGCCGGACAGCCCCGAGCCGGTCTACGCCGCGCCCGCCCGGCTCGCCGATTGCCGCCGGACCGGCGTGCTGAACGTCGCCGTCCCGCCCGGCGAGCACACGGTGTCGATGTACGAGCTCACCGAGGACCAGGGCGCGGTCGAGGTGCGGCGGCAGACCGTCGAGGTGATCGCGCCGGAGGACGAGGACTTCGACGTCCCCGGAGGGTAGGCGGGCCGGGCAGGCCCGGCGGGCAGGCCCCGCCGGGGTCGCGCGCCGGCCCGGACCCCAACCGTGCAGCCCGCGGCGCACCCCTGCCGCGTGACGATCTTCACAGTTCGGGCAGGGGCCGGGCGGGGGCCCGGGCGGGGGCCGCTACGCCGTCCGCGAATCGGCCGTGCCACCCGCCGCGCGGCCTGGTTGACTGCGGCCGGTGAGCCAGCAGCAGCCGGAGTCGTACGTCCTGCCGCCGGTCGCGCGGTCGCGCGCGTCGGTGCTCGGGCTGCGCGACTTCCGGCTCCTCTGGCTCGGCCAGACGGTCTCCGCGATCGGCGACCAGATCTTCCCCGTCGCCGTCGCTCTCAAGATCATCAACTCCGGCGGCAGGCCGGGCGACCTCGGCCTCGTGCTGATGGGCCGCTCGCTCGGCATGGTGCTGTTCCTCGCGATCGGCGGCGTCTACGCCGACCGGCTCCCGCGCACCCGGATCATGGTCGGCTCGGACCTGCTGCGGTTCGTCGCGGTGGCCGGGCTCGCCGCGACGCCGGGGGACGTGCCGCTGTGGGCGCTGGTCGGGCTGACGTTCGCGGTGGGTGGCGGCGAGGCGTTCTTCCGGCCGGCGTACGGCGCGGTCGTGCCGAGCGTGGTGCCGAAGGACCGGCTCACCCACGCCAACGCGCTCACGTCGGTCTCGCTCAAGACGTCGATGCTGCTCGGCCCCGCGGTCGGCGCGGCGATCGTCGGCGTCGGCGGCGCGCAGTGGGCGCTCGGCATCGACGCGGCGACGTTCCTCGTCAGCATGGTGACGCTGCTGCGGATCGCCGAGCCGCCGCTGGCCACGCGCGGCGAGCGGCAGTCGGCGCTGCGCGAGGCGCTGGAGGGCGTCGCGGCCGTCCGCGCGCGGCCCTGGGTCGGCGCGATCCTCGTGATGGCGACGCTGCACCTGATGCTCGCGGTCGCGCCGATGATCGTGCTGCAGCCGTTCATCGCGGTCGAGCGCCTCGGCGGCAAGGGCGCGTACGCCGCGATCGTCACCGTCTACGCGGCCGGCGGCTTGATGGGCGCGCTCGCCTGCACGCGGTTCCACCCGCGCCGGCCCGGCCTGTGGGCCCTGGCCGGGCTGCTGCCGCACACGCCGCTGCTGCTGGCGCTCGCGTACAGCAGGTCGTTCTGGCTCGTCGCGGGGCTGTCGTTCGTGTGCGGGGTCGGGCTGGAGCCGTTCCAGATCTGGTGGTCGTCGGCGCTGCAGCGCGAGATCCCGCCGGACCTGCTCGCCCGGGTCATCTCGCTGGACTGGCTGATGTCGCTCGGGCTGCTGCCGGTCGGGCAGGCGCTCGCCGGGCCGGCCGCGGAGGCGTTCGGGCGGCCGGCCGTGCTCGTGCTGGCGGCGGGCGTGATGCTCGTGACCACGATCGCGGTGATGCCGGTGCCGGGGGTGGCGGAGTTCCGTACGCCGCCCGGCCCGCCGACCTGGCGCCCGCGGCTGCGTACCGCCGCGGCGCGGCCGAAGCCCTAGCCGCCGGTCTTCGCGCGGGTGAAGTCGCGGTACGACCGTGACGGCGTCGGCCCGCGCTGCCCCTGGTAACGCGACCCGGTCGCGCCGGAGCCGTACGGCTTCTCGGCCGGCGACGACAGCCGGAACAGGCAGAGCTGGCCGATCTTCATGCCGGGCCAGAGCTTGATCGGCAGGTTCGCGACGTTCGAGAGCTCCAGCGTCACGTGGCCGGTGAAGCCCGGGTCGATGAACCCGGCGGTGGAGTGCGTCAGCAGCCCGAGGCGGCCGAGCGACGACTTGCCCTCCAGGCGCCCGGCGATGTCCTCCGGCAGCGTCACGACCTCGAGCGTGGAGCCGAGCACGAACTCGCCGGGGTGCAGGATGAACGCCTCGTCGCCGTCCGGCTCGACGAGCGTCGTCAGGTCGTCCTGCTGCTCCGCCGGGTCGATGTGCGGGTACCGGTGGTTCTCGAAGATGCGGAAGTACCGGTCCAGCCGGACGTCGATGCTCGACGGCTGCACGAGCACGTCGTCGAACGGGTCGAGGACCACGCGCCCGGCCTCGATCTCGGCCCGCAGGTCGCGGTCGGAGAGCAGCATGGGCGGGAGTGTATAGACGGACTCCGTTAGGATTGCCCCCGCACGATGCGGGTGTAGTTCAGAGGCAGAACACGAGCTTCCCAAGCTTGCAACGCGGGTTCGATTCCCGTCACCCGCTCTCTACTGGAGGACCGCCACCCACGGCTGCGGGTTGTCGGTGCCCGTGCGCGTGGTCGAGTCGTCGTACGCCACCGCGAACCGGCCGTCCGGCAGCACGACGATCGACGCGAAGTCCATGCGCGGGCCGGTCGCGGCGATGTCCGAGCCGACCAGCAGGTCGCCGAGACCCACGTGGAACACCTCGTCCAGCGCCGGCGTCCCGCCCGTGTGGTCGAACGCCAGCACCATGTCCTGCTGCCCCGACGGCACGATCGCGCGCAGCGCGACGTAGGTCCGGTGCCGCGCGCTGTCCACCTTGACGTCCGGCTTGGTGTCCGTGCGGTCGCCGGGCAGCCGGTACACGGTCGACCGCCACGTCGCGCCGCCGTCGGTGGAGACGCGGTACGTCACCAGGTCGCGGCCGAGCTCGGTGTCGCCCGGGATGCCGTAGACGACCTCGTGCAGCCAGCCGCGGCCGTCCGCGCGGACGTCGCCCGTCAGCCTCGTGCCGCCGAGGTCCAGGCACGCCCACGAGACGGTGGAGCGCAGCACCATCAGCCCGGACGGGCAGCCGAGCCCGCGGTCCTGCAGCCGGATCGCGCCGCCGCCGGGCAGCGGGCTGGTCAGCGACTGGCTGTGCGCCTGGAGCCGGTCGGTGTCGGCGTCGGCGACCACGGGCAACGGCGCGGTGTCGGCGGGCAGCGCGGCCGCGGCCACCGGCAGGGCGAGGTCGTGGTAGACGAGGCCGTCGTAGCTCACCAGCTCCGTCTCGCGCACCAAGGAGCTGCCTGCGCGCACGATCGAGGCCCACGGCGCCGTGCCGCCGTCCGGCAGCGCGAACGGCCCCTTCACGACCGTCACCCACGGCCGGTCGAAGAACGGCGCGTGCCAGGGGTTCTCGTGGTACGTCCAGCCCTCCGCGGGCGTGTAGCGGTACGCCATGAGCCGGTCGCCGCTGTAGGCGTCCCAGGCGATGCCCACCACGGCGCCGCCCGGCGCGGCGGCGATCGCGCCCTCGCCGTTCACCACGGGCAGCGGGGGCGTCGCCGACGACCACGTGACGCCACCGTCGTCGGAGAATACCGGTACCGAGCCGCCGAGGTCGAGCAGCCGGCCGTCCGCGGTGGCCGTCAGGGCGACCTCGCAGCAGTTCCCGCCGGCCGGCGTGACGCGGTACGTCGCGTCGCGGAGCAGCGTGCCGGCGGCGTCGTAGACCGGGAACTGGCCGAGCGACGAGGGCACGGCGACCGGCGCGACGGTCATCGGCAACGCCAGCGGCGATGAGCGGAGCGCCGCCGAAGGCGGCCCGGCGACGACCGCCACGAGGCAGGCCCCGGCGACGGCGAGCGGCAACGTCCTCATGGCGGTTCCCCCTGACGCGCGATCCCCTTCGCGCACCACCCAGGGTACGCGCGGTCAGGCCCGGTGGGCACCGTCCACGGCCCGCACCGTCCAGCCCGTCGTCAGCACGCCGGGCGCGGTCAGCGCGACGAGGCAGCCGCCGAACCCGCCTCCGGTCATCCGCACGCCGTACACGCCGTCGGTCTCGCCGACCTTCTCCACCAGCCGGTCGATCGCGGGCGTGGAGACCTCGAAGTCCTCGGCGAGGCTGGCGTGGCTCTCCCGCATCAGCCGCCCCGCGAGCGGCAGGTCGCCGGCCGCGAGCGCCGCGGCGAACGACCGGACGCGCGCGTTCTCCGTGACGACGTGCCGGGCGCGGCGGCGCAGCAGCGGGTCGTCCAGCTTCTCGACGTCGTCCAGGGTGGCGGCGGCGAGCGGGCCGATGGTGGCGGCGGCCCGCTCGGTGTCCGCGCGCCGGTCGGCGTACTCCGACCCGGCCAGCTCGCGCGGCTGCCCGGAGTCGACGACGACGACCTCGACGTCCGGCGGCAGCGGGACGTACGACACGCCGTGCGTGGTGAAGTCGAGCACCATCGCGTGCCCCGCCCGGCCGAACGCGGACGACATCTGGTCGAGCAGCCCGCTCGGCAGCCCGACGGCGGCGTGCTCGGCGCGCTGGCCCAGCAGCGCGAGGTCCATCGGCGAGCCGGAGAAGCCGAGCGCCAGCGCCAGCGCGAGCTCCAGCGCGGCCGACGACGAGAGGCCGGCGCCGAGGGGCAACGTCGTGGACACCGTTCCGGTCCCGCCGACCGGCGGGCGGACCTCGGCGACGACGGCGGCGACGTAGCGCGCCCAGGACGGGCGGACGTCCCCCGGCGACGTGACCGACAGCGGCACGCAGGCCGGCTCGGGGTGCCCCTCGGAGACGAGCGACACGACGTCGCCGCCGCGGCGCAGCACCACCGTGGTGCCGAGGTCGATCGCCATCGGGCAGGCGAGCCCACCGGCGTAGTCGGTGTGGTCGCCGATGAGGTTCACCCGCCCCGGGGCGAACGCCCTGACCGTCTCCTCCACGCCGTCCCTGTACCCCCGTGGTTCGGATGATCACCGGAGGGTAATGGGCGACCATGTCGTTGCCGTGGACGGCACCGCGCGAGGTGCTCCCGCTCGTGGCGCCGTACGGAGGCCTGAAGGACCCGTGCGTCGTCGCGCACGACGGGGCCTGGCACCTGTTCGCGACCGGCTGCAAGGACGGCTACACCTACGACCTCGTGCACGCGACGGCGCCGCACCCGGCCGGGCCGTGGACGTACGCCGCGCCGAGCGTGGTCGCCGGCCACACCGGCCGCGACCTCTGCGCGCCGGGCGTGGTGTCCGACGGGACCCGGCTGCACCTGTTCCTGCACGAGTCGTACAACGTCCCCGGCGGCGCGATCACGCACCTCACGTCGGACGACGGCGGCGCGACGTTCACCGCGCGCGGCACGGCGCTGCGCAGCCACGCGGGGACGTCGGAGGCCGGCGTCTACGACGCGCACCCCGGCGAGGTCGGCGGGCGGAAGTACCTCGTCTACGCCGGCTTCTCGGCGGTCGGCGAGCCGGACCTGCACCTCGCCCGCGCCGACGACTGGCACGGCCCGTGGGAACGCCTGGGCGTGGTGCTCGGCCACGACGACGTGCCCTGCCACAACCCGCGCGGCTGCGACGCGTACGAGTGGGGGCTCGAGGGCGGCCAGCTCACCGAGCTGCCCGACGGGCGGACGCTGCTGCTCGGCGTCTGCTTCCTCCCGGACGGCGGCCAGGGCGCGCGGCAGCGGGCGTTCCTGGCGCTCGCCGGCGACGCCGAGGGCCCGTACGAGGTCATCGGGCCGGCGATCGACCCGGCGGCGTACGGCCGCACCGGCGAGAACGGCCACGGCTGCGTCGTGGTCGACGGCGGCGACGTCCACCTGTACTTCCAGCACCGCGACGGCGAGGGGCTGCCCTGGACGCTGCACGTCGCGTCGGTGCCCGCCGCGGCGATCCCGGCGGCGATCTCGGAGGGCGCCACGCTGGAGAGCGTCGCGTAGCCGGAGCGGCGGCGGGGTAGTGGCCCGGCATGACGTTCCCCACTGCTTCCCTCGGCACGTCCGGCCTCGCGATCTCGCGCGTCGGCTTCGGCGCGTGGGCCGTAGGCGGCGGCGGCTCCCGCTTCGGGTGGGGGAGGCAGGAGGACGACGACTCGGTCCGCGCGATCCGGCACGCCGTCGACAGCGGCGTGAACTGGGTCGACACCGCGCCGTTCTACGGCCGCGGCCACTCCGAGGAGGTCGTCGGCCGCGCGCTGAAGGAGATGGGCGCCGAGCGGCCGCTGGTGTTCACGAAGTGCGGCCTCGTCTGGGACGAGAACGGCGACCCGCACAACGTCATGGCGCCCGACTCGGTGCGCCGCGAGTGCGAGGACTCGCTGCGCCGCCTCGGCGTCGACGTCATCGACCTGTACCAGGTGCACTGGCCGCCGACCGACGGCACGCCGCTGGAGGAGTACTGGGCGGTGCTCGCCGAGCTGCGCGACGCCGGCAAGGTGCGTGCCATCGGCCTGTCCAACCACGACGTGAAGCAGGTCGAGGCGGCCGAGGCGGTGGCGCACGTGGACTCGTTGCAGCCGCCGTTCAGCCTGATCTCGCGCGACGCGGCGGCCGACGTGATCCCGTGGTGCGCGGACAACGGCACCGGCGTGATCGTCTACAGCCCGATGCAGTCCGGCCTGCTCTCCGGCGCGATGACCCAGGAGCGCATCGACGCGCTGCCCGACGACGACTGGCGCAAGACCAACCCCGACTTCAGCGGCGAGAGCGGCGCGCGCAACCTCGCCCTCGCCGAGGCGCTGCGCCCCGTCGCCGGCCGGCACGGCACGACGTGCGCGGCCGTCGCGGTCGCCTGGACGCTCGCCTGGCGCGGCGTCACCGGCGCGATCGTCGGCGCGCGCAACCCCGAGCAGGTGGACGGCTGGCTGGCCGGCGCCGGCCTGGCGCTCACCGCGCAGGACCTCGACGAGCTGGCCGAGGCGGTGCGGCGGACAGGGGCGGGCAGCGGCCCGGCCGACCCGCGTACGACCGCGCGGTCCTGATGCGCGCCGCCTACCTTCCCGGGGGGCGGCGGGTGGACCTGCGCGACGTGCCGGTCCCGGAGCCCGGGCCCGGGCAGCTCCTGCTGCGGATGGGCGCGTCCACGATCTGCGGGTCCGACCTGCGGGCGATCTACCGCGAGCACCTCGGCGTCGGCGCGGAGGCGTACCAGGGCGTCGTCGGCGGCCACGAGCCGTGCGGCTCCGTCGTCAAGGCCGGGCCCGGGGTCACCGGCTGGGCCGAGGGCGACCGCGCGGTGGTCTACCACATCGCCGGCTGCGGCTCGTGCCCCGACTGCATGGACGGCTACGACATCTCCTGCCAGAGCCCCGAACGCGCCGCCTACGGCTGGCAGCGCGACGGCGGCCACGCGGAGTTCATCCTGGTCGAGGAACGCAGCCTGGTCCGGCTGCCGGACGAACTGTCCTACCTCGACGGCGCGAGCGTCGCGTGCAGCGTCGGGACGGCGTACGAGGCGCTGTGCCGGATCGGCGTGAGCGGCCGCGACGCGACGCTCGTCACCGGCCTCGGCCCGGTCGGGCTGGCGGCGGGGCTGCTGGCCAAGGCGATGGGCGCGACGCGCGTCGTGGGCGTCGACATCGCGGAGGAACGCCGCGCGCTGGCCCGCGAGGTCGGCGCCGTGGACGAGGCGATCCCCGCCGACGGCGCGGTCGAGGAGGTGCGGCGGCTCACCGGCGGCCACGGCTGCGAGACCGCGATCGACTGCTCCGGCTCGCCCGCCGGGCGGCTGACCGCGGTCGACGGCGCGCGCCGCTGGGGCCGCGTCGCGATGGTCGGCGAGGGCGGCCGGCTCGACCTCGACGTGAGCTCCCAGGTCATCCACCGCAACCTCACGATCCTCGGCTCGTGGGTGACGAGCCGGTGGCGTACGGCGGAGCTGCTCGAACGCCTCGTAAGGTGGCGCCTGCACCCCGAGGTGCTGGTGACCCACCAGTTCCCGCTCGACCGAGTGGCGGAGGCGTACGAGGTGGCCGACAGCGGCGTGGCAGGCAAGGTGGCAGTGACGCAGTGACCCCGCTCTCCTTCGACGAGTACGGGGTGGCGTCGCTCGACGGCGTGTGGGACTTCCACCCGGGCGACGCGCAGGACCCGCACCCGATCACCGTCCCCGGCCTCTGGGAGGCCCAGGGGCACCTCGAGCTCGACGGTGTCGCGACGTACCGCCGGCGCTTCGCGGTCGAGGACACCGGCGGGCACTGGACGCTGACGTTCGGCGCGGTCATGGACATCGCCGAGGTGTGGCTCAACGGCACCCACCTCGGCTCGCACGACAGCCCGTTCACGCCGTTCTCCTTCCCGGTCACGGTGGAGCCGGAGAACGAGCTCAAGGTCCGCGTCTACGACCCCGCGCTGGACGACCCCGAGCACATCCGGCTCCCGCACGGGAAGCAGGGCTGGGCGAACAACCACTTCCCGAGCCGGCCGAGCCTCTACATGACGTACGGCGGCATCTGGCTGCCGGTGACGCTGCGCCGGCACGGCCCGGTGACGGTCGAGGACGTGTTCGTCAACGCCGACCCGGACGACCTGCGGGTGCGGGTCGAGCTGTGCAACCGGAGCAAGGCCCCGGTGACGGCGCGGGTCGGCACCCGGGTGGTGAACCGCGTGGACGACCGCGAGGTCACGCTGCCGGCGGGCGCGAGCGAGGTCGTGGAGGTGGCGTTCGGCGCGGTGGCCGCGAAGCGCTGGCACCCCGGGTCGCCGAACCTCTACACGGCCCTGGTCGACACGACCGTCGAGGGCGAGCTGAGCGACGCGCGGCGGGTGCGC
The DNA here is from genome assembly GCA_036382875.1 of Mycobacteriales bacterium. Classification (GTDB taxonomy): domain Bacteria; phylum Actinomycetota; class Actinomycetes; order BP-191; family BP-191; genus BP-191. The sequence goes on along the minus strand of DASVPJ010000045.1, from coordinate 19,676 downwards.
TTCGGGCTGCGCACGGTGCGCGTCGACGGCACCCGGCTGCTGGTCAACGGCGAGCCGTACCGGATGAAGTCGGTGCTCGTGCAGGGCTTCACCGCGGACCGGCTCTACGCCGAGGGGACAAGGGAGGAGATCGAGGCGGAGGTCCGCGCCGCCGCGGCGATGGGCTTCAACACGCTGCGGCTGCACATCAAGGCGTTCGACCCGGTCTACCTCGACGTGTGCGACGAGCTCGGGATGCTGCTGGAGTGCGACCTGCCGGTCGCCGAGCCGATCGACCACGAGGACATGGGCTCGGACACCGAGACCGCGCGGGCGTGCCTGCGGGCGATCAGGGAGCAGGTGCGGCGCGACCGCAACCACCCGTCGATCATCCTGTGGTCGGCGATGAACGAGCTGACGCTCGACCGCGAGGGCGCGCACTACTGGGACTCGTACGAGGAGTTCGCCCGCACCCTCTACGCCGCCGTCGTCGAGCTGGACCCGACCCGCCCGTGCATCGAGAACGAGTGGGTCGAGCCGGAGCCCGAGCGCGTCTTCTGCTCCCCGATCCTCACCGCGCACTGGTACGGCCGGCTGCACGCCGACTACCTGCAGAAGATCGAGCGGGAGTCCGCACGCTGGCGCGACGCCGGCAAGCCGTTCTACGTCTCGGAGTACGGCGACTGGGGCCTGCCGCAGATGCCGTACCTGCCGGACGCGCCGTTCTGGGACACCCACGACGTCTACGCCACCGGCCTCGCCGCGTCGCTGTGGCCGAGCAGCATCGCGCGCTTCGTCACCGAGACGCAGCGCTACCAAGGGCTCTCGGACCGGCTGCAGACCGAGGTGTGGCGCCGGCACGACCACATCGGCGGCTACTGCCTCACCGAGCTGACGGACGTGCCGCACGAGCTCAACGGCGTGCTCGACCTGTACCGCAACCCGAAGCCGCTCGCCGTCGCCGAGGTGACGCGGTCCAACCAGACCGTGCTGCCGATGCTGGAGCTCGACTCGCTCGTGGTGCGGGCCGGCGACTACGTCACCGCGCCGCTGCACGTGAGCAACGACGGCCCGCCGCTGGACGACGTGACGGTCGAGGTGCGCTTCGGCGACACGGCGGGCTCGCAGCCGCCGGAGCACCTGGCCGCGCACGACGCGAGGGGGCTGTCGGTCGGCAAGCTGCTCGCGCGGTTCGACGAGTCGTCGTGGGGCGCGCGGCTCGGCGACCTCGACGGCTACCGCGCGGCGCGGCACGGCGAGGTGACGATCGCCGCGCCCGACGTGCCGGGCAGCCACGACCTCGTCGTCCGGCTGCACTCGCGCGGCGTGCTGGTGAGCGAGAACCGCTACCCGATCCACGTGGTCGTCGCCGCGCCCGCGCCGTACGCCGTCCGCGTCGCCGGCGAGGGCGGCACGGGCGACGCGCTCGCCGCGGTCGGCGCGTCCGTCGGCGACAGCGGCCCGACGTTCGTCCCGGAGCTCGGGCTCACCCCGGACCTGACGAAGGACCTGCTCGACCGCCTGCACGCCGGCGAGACCGTGGTGGTGCTCGCCCAGCGGGCCGACGCGGGGCCGCACTACCCGGTGCCCGCCGAGATCGTCGACGTGGAGACCGTGTGGGGCTCGACGGTGTTCCACTTCACCACCGACGAGGGGTCGCTGCCGTCGCTGCCCCGCCGGGCCGTCCTCGTCGCGGAGGACTCCACGATCCAGGCCACCTCGATCGTCGTGCGGCTCGGAGGCGAGGCGTGGCCGGACGTGCCCGAGGTGATCGCGTACAAGCCGGCGCCGAACGCCGTCACCGGCCGCATCATCGGCTCGCACCGGGTCGGCGCGGGCGGGCGGCTGATCGTGTGCCAGTACCGGCTCGTGGAGCCGGCGCGGCGCGGCGACGCGGCGGCGTGCGCGGTGCTCGGCGACCTCGTCCGCTGGGCCGCCGACCCGCGGCCGCGGATGACGCACGAACGCGTCACCAAGGACGACGGCCGGGGCGTGACGTTCTACCGGTGGGAGGCGCCGTGACGGGCGAGCGGCGGCGCAACCCGACGGCGGACGAGTGGACGACGTTCGCGACGCACCGGCAGGACCGGACGTTCCTGCCACCGGCCGAGCACTGCCCGCTCTGCCCGACGCGCGACCCGGAGCACCCGACGGAGATCCCGCGCGAGTCGTACGACTTCGTGGTGTTCGACAACCGGTTCCCCTCGCTCGTGCCGGACGCGCCGATGCCGTCCACGCCGGCGGGCGGCGTGTACGACGTGGCGCCGGCCGCCGGGGCGACCGAGGTCGTCGTGTACTCCGACGACCACGACCTCAAGCTCGCCGACATGCCGGTCGAGCGGCTCGCCCGGCTGGTCGACGTGTGGGCCGACCGCTACGCCGAGCTCGGCAAGCGCGAGGAGGTGAAGTACGTCTTCGTCTTCGAGAACAAGGGCGAGGCGATGGGCGTCACGCTGCACCACCCGCACGGGCAGGTGTACGCCTACCCCGAGATCCCGCCCCGGCCGCTGCGCGAGCTGACCGCGGCGCTCGACCACTTCGCGCGGCACGAGACGTGCGTGTGGTGCGACGTCGTCGCGCGCGAGCGGGCCGACGGCGTGCGCGTGGTCGCCGCCAACGAGAGCGTCGTGGCGTTCGTGCCGTACTGGGCGCGCTACCCGTACGAGGTGCACGTCACGATGCGCCGGCACGCCGCGTCGCTGCTCGACGTCACCCACCCGGAACGCGTCGCGCTCGCCGAGGTGCTGCGGGCGGTGCTGCGGGCGTACGACGCGCTGTTCGGGTTCCCGATGCCGTACGTCATGTCGATGCACCAGGCCCCGACCGACGACGGGCAGTGGCAGCACGTGTCGCACCTGCACCTCGAGCTCACGCCGCCGCACCGCACGGCCACCAAGCTCAAGTACCTCGCCGGGTCCGAGCTCGGCGGCGGCGCGTTCGTCAACGACACCGTGCCGGAGGCCACCGCGGCCGAGCTGCGCCGAGCGCTCGACGGGCTCGCGTGATCCTCGACGCGCTCGGCCTGGACGCGCTGGTGCTGCGGCGTCCGGGCAACGTCGCGTGGTGGTCCGGCGGGGGGCGTACGCACATCCTCGCCACGCCCGAGGTCGGCGTCGCCGCGCTGGTGGTCCGCCGCGACGGCGTCGAGGTCGTCACGGCGGTCAACGAGGCGCCCCGGCTGCGCGCGGAGGAGCTGCCCGACGCGGCGCTGCTCGACCGGCTCGGCGGCGGGGCGGTGACGTGGACCGTGCTGCCGTGGGCGGACCCGCTCGACGCCGCCCTGCCGCGCGGCGAGCGGGTCGGCGTGGACGGCCCGCTGGCCGGGACGCGCGACGTGTCGGCGGAGGTCGAGGCCGCGCGGCGCTCGCTGTCGCCGGAGGCGGTGGCGCGGTACCGCGACGTCGGCGCCCGCGCGGCCGCCGCGCTGACCGACGCCGCGCTCGCGCTCACGCCGTCCCTGACCGAGCACCGGGCCGCCGCGGCGGTCGGCGGCGCGCTGCTCGACCGCGGCCTCGACCCGGTCGTGCTGCTCGTCGCCGGCGGCTCGCGGGTGGCCACGCACCGCCACCCGCTGCCGACCGGCGCCCCGGTCGGCGACCTGGTGATGCTGGTCGCCTGCGCGCGCGGGCACGGCCTGATCGCGAACCTCACCCGGTTCGTGTCGTTCGGCCGCGTCCCCCCGGGCTACGACCGGCTGCTGGAGGTCGAGGCGGCGTTCCTCGACGCGACCGTGCCGGGCGCGCGGGTGGGCGACGTGGTCGCGGCCGGCGCGGCGGCGTACGGCGACGACGAGTGGACCCGGCACCACCAGGGCGGCGCGACCGGATACGAGACCCGCGACCACCTCGCGACACCCGGCTGCGACGAGGCCGTGGAGCCCTGGCAGGCGTTCGCCTGGAACCCGTCGATCCCGTCGCTGAAGGTCGAGGACACCGTGCTGGCGACGCCGGACGGGGTCGAGGTGCTCACCGTGGACGAGCGCTGGCCGGCGGCCGTGGCGCACGGACGCCGCCGCCCGCTGTTGCTGGAGCGTTAGGGAAGCGGTCCCCCCGGGTAGGCGGGAGGAGGCGCGCCTGAGGAGCGCGCCGCTTCGGCTACGGAGGAAATCCGTTGGATGAGCTCGTCGTCCTGTCCCACCTGCGGTGGGACTGGGTCTGGCAGCGCCCGCAGCACCTGATCTCGCGGATCGGGCGCGGGCGCCGTACGTGGTTCGTCGAGGAGCCGGTGCCGGTCGCCGGGCTCGACGCGCCGCGGCTCGTGACGCGCGACGCGGGCGTGGTGACGCGGGTGTGGCTGGAGGTGCCCGGGTCGCCCCCGGAGCACGTCGGCTTCAACGACGTGCGCGCCGCGTCGTACTTCGAGCACCTGACGCTGCTGCTCGGCATGCCGAGCGACGCGCGCGACGTCTGGCTGTACACGCCGATCGCGCTCGACCTGGCGCTCGCGCTGGTGCCCCGGCTGCTCGTGTACGACGTGATGGACGACCTGTCGTCGTTCGCCGGCGCCCCGCCGGAGCTGGTCCTGCGCGAGAAGCAGGCGCTGCAGGAGGCGTCGGTCGTGTTCACCGGCGGGCGGTCGATCCACCGCGGCGTCGAGGGGCACAACCCGCGGACGTACCTGTTCCCGAGCGGCGTGGACGTCGAGCACTACGCGCCCGCCCGCCGGCTGCGCTCGTCGCGCTCGGGGGACCGCCCGATCGCCGGCTACGTCGGCGTCATCGACGAGCGGATCGACCTCGGCCTGGTGCGCGACCTCGCGCGCGAGCTGCCCGGCTGGGAGATCCGGATGGTCGGGCCGGTCACGAAGATCAAGGAGTCGTCGCTGCCGCAGGCGCCGAACATCTCCTACCTCGGCAAGCAGCCGTACGAGAGCCTGCCCGACGTCATGGCCGGCTTCGACGTGGCGCTGATGCCGTTCGCGCTCAACGACGCGACGCGCTCGATCAGCCCGACGAAGACGCTGGAGTACCTCGCCGCCGGCCTGCCCGTCGTGTCGACCCGGGTGCCGGACGTCGTCTCCGACTTCGGGGCGTTCGTGCAGCTCGAGGACGACGGCGCGGGCTTCGCGCGGGCGTGCCGCAACGTGCGCCGCCACGACGTCGCCGAGCGCGACGCGCGGCTCGCGCCGGTGCTGATGCGCTACCGCTGGGACTGGATCGCCGAGCGGATGCGGCGCCACATGGAGGACGTGCTGTCCGGCGCGGCCGCGGTCGAGCAGGAGACGGCGTGATGGACAACCCGCGGATCGTCATCATCGGCGCCGGGCCGACCGGCCTCGGCGCCGGGTACCGGCTCAACGAGCTCGGCTACGACGACTGGGTGATCCTCGAGGCGAACGACTACGTGGGCGGCCTCGCGACGTCGTTCACGTCGGAGAACGGCTTCACGTACGACGTGGGCGGCCACGTCATGTTCAGCCACTACCCGTACTACGACGCGCTGGTCGACCGGCTCATGGGCGACGAGTACAGCGAGCTCAAGCGCGAGGCGTGGGTCTGGATGGAGGACCGCTTCATCCCGTACCCGTTCCAGAACAACATCGGCGGGCTGTCGCCGGAGACGACGTTCGAGTGCCTCGTGGGCGCGATCAAGGCGCGGTACGAGGCGTCCGGCGAGTCGCCCGCGAACTTCCGCGAGTGGGTGCTCGCCACGATGGGCGAGGGCATCGCGAAGCACTTCATGCTGCCGTACAACTTCAAGGTCTGGGCCACCCCGCCCGAGCTGATGAACTACGTCTGGATCGGCGAGCGCGTCGCGGTCGTGGACGTCGAGGACCTGCTGCGCAACGTGCTGTTCGAGAAGCCGGAGACGACGTGGGGGCCGAACTCCACGTTCAAGTACCCGCTGCGCGGCGGCACCGGGTTCCTGTACGAGGGCATTAAGAAGTTCGTCGAGCACAAGCTCGAGCTCTCCACTCCGGTCGCGTCGGTCGACGTCGACGCCAAGGTCGTGCGGACCGCCGACGGCCGCGAGTGGCCGTACGACGTGCTGCTCAACACGATGCCGTTGAACCGCCTCGTCCAGTCCCTCGACGGGCCCGTGCCGTCCGCCGTGCGCGACGCGGTCGGCGACCTGGTGTGGAGCGGCTCGCACATCGTCGGCGTCGGCGTCGACCGGCCGGCGATGTCGAACAAGAACTGGATCTACTTCCCCGAGCCGGACGTGCCGTTCTACCGGGTGACGTACCTGTCGAACTACTCGCCGTACCTCACCGCCAACCCGGACCAGACGATCTTCCTGACCGAGACGTCGCGGTCGACGTTCAAGCCCGAGGCGGCGGACACGATCGTCGAGCGGGTGATCGACGGGCTCTGCTCGACCGGGCTGATGGAGGAGTCGGACCGCGACCTCGTCGTGGACCGCTGGCTCTGCTCGCCCGACATGAGCTACCCGGTGCCGTCGGTCGGCCGCGACGAGGCGCTCGGCACGATCCAGCCGTGGCTTCGCGAGCAGGGCATCTGGTCGCGCGGGCGGTTCGGCGGGTGGCTGTACGAGATCGGCAACATGGACCACTCGGCGATGCAGGGCGTGGAGTTCGTCAACGCCGTGCTGCACGGCGAGCCGGAGACCGTCTGGATCCCGCGCGGCGAGGGCGAGGCCGGCGCCGGCATCCGGTGACCGGGATGCTCGTCGACCACGTGACGTTCGTCGTCCTCGACGGCGACGAGACGGCCGCGCGGTTCCGTGACGAGCACGGCCTGGCGTCGTTCGCCGGCGGGTACCTGCCGCACCTCGGCGCGCGGTCGTGGGGCGTGCCGCTCGCGCCGCCGCAGTACCTGGAGTGGCTGCAGATCGACGACCCCTCGATCGCCGAGCGCATCCCGACCGGGCGCCGCGCGCTGGAGTGGGTCGCGCGCGGCGGGGGCCTGAGCGCGTGGAGCGTCATGGTGGACGACGTGCACGCCGCGTCCACGCGCGTCGGCATCGACGTCTACGCCGGCTCCACCACCGTCGCCGGCGGCGCGGTGCGGCGCTGGTACACCGTGACACGTGACCTCGACCTGCCGGTGCTGATCGCGTACGAGGACCAGGACGCGCGCCGCGAACGGCAGCGGGCGGCGTACGAGGGCATCGGCCACACCTGCTCCCCCGGCGGGATCGCCGGGGTCGAGGTGGGCAACGACCCGGCCGAGCTCGACGCGTGGCTCGGGCCGCATGACCTCCCGGTGACCTACGTCGACGCGCCGCCCGGCATCGCCGCGGTCACCGTCGAGACCGCCGCGGGCCCGCTCCGGCTGACCTGACGGCCGCCGGCGCCGCGGGCGCGACCACGTCGGATGTGGCCAGGCAACAGGTGACGTTCGGCCCTGACCCGGCGCGCCGCCACCGAGGAGGCTGCCAGGACCGCGCCGCTCGGCGCGGACAACCGCACAAAGCCCTTGGGGGGGTCGGATGAACCGAAGGCTTCGCCATGCCCTGGCGACGGCGATCGTCGCCGCCGGAGTGCTCGCCGCGCCGCAGCCCGCGCAGGCGTACCCGCAGGAACAGCTCTCCGATACGTGCTTCTCGACGTATCAGACCTTCACGTTCGACGTGTCGTGGCAGAGCTACCCGAACGCGCGCCAGTGGGCGCGGGAGGCGATGGCCCTCTGGGAGGGCCCGCGCGACTACGACGGCAGCGCGTTCGCGGTGATCAACGAGTCGGTCGCGGGCTCCGTGACCGTGAAGGTGCACGACTTCACCGGGGACGACGCGTCCCTGCTCGGCAAGGCGATCTGCAACTCGTCGACGTCGACCCACAGCACGATCCTGATCAGCCGCGCCATCCTCGGCGACGAGTACAAGGTCCGCACGACCAGCGCCCACGAGATGGGCCACCTGATCGGCCTCGGCCACAGCGGGGAGGACCAGGCCGTCGAGGACCGCCGGCCGATCATGTCGGCCTGCGGGACGAAGCCGTTCAGCAGCGGCCGGATGCTGTCCAGCGACGACGAGGCGTACCTGAACTGGGTGTTCAGCACGGCCCCGTACCGACAGCTCCAGGCGAACTACGGCTTCGAGCAGGGGACCCGGCGCTGGAACGTCAGCGGCGGCGTCTGGGAGGTCGTGCCGACCGGCGGCGCGGGCGGCCCGCAGCGGATCAGGCACCGCACGGCGAGCGCGTCGACGTACCTGCAGCAGCGGGTCCGCGTCGCGACCGGCTACGACGACCACCGGTACCGCGTCGTCTTCCACTACAAGGTGGAGGACACGAGCTACCTCGGCACGATCAAGGGCACGTCTACCGCGCGCGCATCAACTACGCGCAGGACCCGCCCCGCGACGGGTACCCGCTCGGCGTCTGCGGGTTCAAGGACGGCTTCCACCAGAGCTCGGGCGGCTTCGAGAAGACCGGCAACTACGACGACTACGGCGACGGCGGCCTCATCGGGATGGTCTCGACCGGCGACCTCGCCGTGAACAAGACGTCGTGGACCCGCGGCGAGTCGGCCTGGTACGACCCGCTGAACGCCGAGGGGTACGAGTTCGACCTCCGGCTCTACAGCCACGCCGAGTACGCCGGGGTGGACCAGTTCGTGTACATCGACAACGTCCGGGTCGAGGGGTGCCCGACGTGCGTCTGACGGTCCCCGTCATCGCGGTGGTCGTGGCTCTGGGTGCCCTCGCGGGCGCCCGGAGCCTCGGCTCCGACGCCCCGCCGTTCCGCCCCGCGGCGCTCGGGACGTGTGACGGCTTCGACGCGGTCGGCGACGACCCGGTGGCGTTCCTGGCGCGGCCCGGCACGTGGCTGCGCGTCCGGTCGCTCGGCGCGGCGCGTGGCGACACGTACCCGGGCCGCTTCGTCGTCGCCGGTGGGGACGGCGCGGCGCCGGCGGCGTTGCGCATGTCGCCGCGGACCGCGGACGACATCCGCGCGGCGCTGCGGATGCGGGCCGAGGTCGCGGCGCACACCGCCGGCGACGGGTCGCAGCTCTCGTACGCCGTCGCCTACCGCGGCGGCGAGTTCGCGTTCCTCGGGCGGTGCGCCGGGTTCACGCTGACCGAGCCGGTGACGGCGCACCTCGGCGCCCGCGCCGGCGGTGTCGTCGCGGGCCTGGTCGGGAAGCCGCCCGCCGCGATCCGCGTGGCGTTCGCGCCGCCGGAGGTGACCGCGGCACCGCGGCCGCGGCCGGCCCGCCTGCACGAGGGGCGGGTCGACCCGAGCGTCCTGAAGCCGTTGCGGGACGGGTTCCTCCGGCTGTCCGTGCCGGAGTCGTGGCGCGGGCCGTACACCGTCTGCACGAAGATCCCGCAGGGCTGGAACGACTGCGTGGACCTGTCGTCGGCGGAGACGGCCGCGATCTCGGTCGGGATGTTCCACGACCCGGCCGCGCCGACGGTCGAGCTGTGGCTGCTCGACCGCGACGCGACGCTGACCCGGCCGATCGCGCACCTCGGCGACGTCGCCGTGCGGGGCGGTCCGGGAGCGACGACGACCGTGACGTTCGCGTCGTCCCCGTCGCTCGCGGACGTGCTCGCCGACCCGTCCCGGCGCGCGTTGCTGTCCGCCTAGGGCCGCCAGGGGCCGAGCGAGGTGAACGCCTCGCTCGGCCTCGGGTACGGCAGGTCGAGCTCGTCGCAGGCCCAGCACAGCGTGGCCCACGCCTCGCGGCGCAGCGTCTCCGTCAGCCGCGGCAGGTCCGCCGGCAGGTCGCCGGTCAGGAACCACGCGCACACCCCGGCGTAGAACGCCGCCCACCCCGGCTCGCCGCGCAGCACGCGGCCCGGCGGGCCGCCGGCCGCGCGGACCCCCGCCTCGGCCCCGACGCGCATCGCCAGGTGGTTCGCCGCGGAGGCGCCCGCCCAGTCGACCAGCACGGCGCCGCGCGGCGCGCGGCACCAGTTCTGCAGCCAGAGGTCGGCGTGCACGAGCCGGTCGCCGGCGACGGGGACGTCCTCGGCTGCGACCAGCACCGGCAGGTGCCGCAGCCAGCCCTCGTCCACGAGCCCGGTCCCCAGCAACGCCGCCTCGGCGGCCGCGAGCTCGCGCCACTTCGGGCCGAACGGGAACGCCCCCAGCCCGGCCGGCGCGACCACGTCGCGCAGCGAGTCCAGCGCGGCGGCGAGCAGGTCCGCGTCGGCCTCGGTGACCGGCGTGCCCCACCGCGCCGACGACAGGTCCTCGGTGACGAGCAGCCCGGGCTCGAACGCCACCAGCCGGGGCAGGCACGGCAGCGGCACCGTCGAGTAGACGAGGTGCTCGTCCTCGACCAGTGGCGCGCACTTCGCGAAGGCGCTCCCGCCGTCGGCGAACCGGACGACGCAGCGCTCCCCGGGGCTGTAGCCGCCCTCGGTGCGCGGCTCCGCGGCGACGACGGTCCGGCCCGTCAGGCGCGCGACACGGTCGAGGTCCACGCGCCGCAGCGTTTCACGGAGCACCCCCAGGGCACCCGCAGAGGGAGACGACTTCGAGGAGACGACGACATGGCCGAGCGCGACGGGATCAAGGTGCTCAAGGACGAGCACCGGCGGATGGTGGAGCTGTTCCAGCAGATCGAGGAGACGCCGATCACCAACGGCGACCGCCGCAAGGCGGTGTTCGAGCAGGTGTCGACGGCGCTGTCGGTCCACGCGGTCGCCGAGGAGGAGCTGCTCTACCCGCTGCTGCGGCGTTCGGTCCCGGACGGCGAGCGGCTCGTGGAGCACGCGCTGGACGAGCACCAGACGGTCAAGGAGACGCTCGCCCGGCTGGAGAGGATGAGCGCCGACAACCTCGACTTCGAGGGCGAGCTGCGGACGCTGATGACCAACGTCCGCGAGCACATCCAGGAGGAGGAGGGCGAGCTCCTCCCGCTGCTCCGGCAGCACGTGGACCAGAAGACGCTGGACGCGCTCGGGCCGCAGCTCCAGGCCGCCGAGGCGATGGCGCCGACCCGCCCGCACCCGAACGCCCCCAACACCCCGCCCGGCAACGTCCTCGCCGGCGCCGGCGCGATGATCGTGGACAAGGCGCGCGACGTGATCCAGGGGCGTGGCAAGGAATGACCCGCACGCTCGACGGGCGCGTCGTGGTCCTCCTCGGCGCGTCCTCCGGCATCGGCCGCGCGGCGGCGATGCGGTTCGCCCGCGAGGGCGCCCGCGTCGTCGTCGCGGCGCGCGGCAAGACCGCGCTCGACACGGTCGTCTCCGACATCGTCCGCGCGGGCGGCACGGCGACCGCGGTGCTCTGCGACGCCGGCGTCCGCGACGACGTCGACGCGCTGGCCCGCCAGACGCTCGACACCTACGGCCGCATCGACGTGTGGTGCAACGTCGTCGGGATCGCGACCTACGGGACGTTCGAGCGGACGCCGCCGGACGACTTCGAGCGGGTCGTCCGGGTGAACCTGATGTCGCACGTCTGGGGCGCCTACGCCGCGCTGCCGCACCTGCGCGAGTCGGCCGGCACGCTGATCGGCGTGTCGTCCGTCGTCGGCGCGCGGGCGGTGCCGTTGCTGACGTCGTACGCCGCCTCGAAGTGGGGCCTGCGCGGCTTCTACGACGCGCTGCGCCAGGACCTGCGCCTCGACCACGCGCCGGTGCGCGTCACGACGATCCTGCCGTCGTCGGTGGACACGCCGTTCTTCGTGCACGCGCGGTCGCGGCTCGGCACCCGGCCGCAGCCGATCCCGCCGGTCTACGACCCGGACGTCGTGGCGGCCGCGATCGTGCGCGCCGCGAAGCGGCCGACCCGCGAGGTCGTCGTCGGCGCCGCGGGGATGGGCCTGGTGGCGTTGCAGCGCGTCGCGCCCGCGGTGGGCGACCTGCTGGCGAGGCCGCTCGCCGCGATGCAGCACGACGAACGCCCCGAGACGGGGCAGGACACGGTGGACGAGCCGTTCGACGGCGTGGGCGCGATCCGCGGCGGCTGGCGCGGGCACGTCTCGCACACGAGCGCGTTCACCGCCCTGGTGGGACAGCGGCCGTGGGTGACCCGGGCGCTGGTGACCGGCGCGGGCGTGCTCGCGTACCGACGACTGCGGAGGTGTCCGTGAAGCGGATCGGCGACTACGTGCTCGAACCCGACGGCGACGTCGTGAAGGTCGGCCGCGACGAGGGCGGCGAGGTGTGCTGGCTCCAGCCGGTGCCGGTCTCCGCGCTGCCGGAGGACTGGCAGAACGCCGACGACGAGCGGCTCCTCGCGGCCGTGCGCGGCGTCGAGACGGCCGTGAACAACCGTGGTGGCTGACGGAAGGGGTACGACATGACGAAGCCGCAGCAGAACGAGCTGCGCCGCAGTGGCAAGGGCGCGACGGACCAGGACAGCGCGAAGGCGAAGCCCGACCTCGAGGGCACGCCCGGCACGAACGACGTCGGCGGCGCCGTGCCGGCCGGCAACCAGCCCGGCTGGATGGCCAGCTCGGACGGCCCGGCGAAGAACTACCCGGACAAGGACCGGTCGTGACGGAGCAGCCGCCGCAGCCCCCGCAGCCGGCGGAGGACGTCCCGGACCCGGCGACGTGGCGGACCGGCGACGAGCCGCCGACCGCCCGCCAGCAGGCGTACCTCGAGACGCTCGCCCGCGACGCGGGCGAGGAGGTGCCGGCCGACCTCACGAAGGCCGAGGCGTCGGAGACCATCGACCGGCTCCGCGAGGAGACCGGCCGGGCCTGACCCGACGCGCGCCTGACCCCGACACGGGCCTGACCCCGACACGAGAGAACGGCGCCGCCCCCGCTCGGGGACGGCGCCGTTCCTCGTGGGCCTAGCGGCGCTCGTCGGTCGGGATGTTCGTACCGGGGATGCGGTCCACGCGGCCGGCGGAGGAGACCCGCTCCGGCGTGAGGCCGCCCTCGTCCTGGAAGCCCTCGGCCTGCGTCACCTCGTCGGCGACGCGGACGCCGTAGCGGTACGCCAGCTTGCCGCCGAGCCACCCGGACACGCCGAGCAGCGCGAGCGCGACGGCGGACACCAGGATCAGCCCGGTGGGGACCTGCGGGTCGTCGCTGCCGAGCCGCGCGAGGAACGACGCGCCGAGCATGCCGACGACGAGCAGGTTCAGGATCATGTGCGTCGTCGCGACCCGGTTGGCCTTGGTGCGCTTGGCGATCTGCCCGTAGTCCATGAACCCGAAGACCGCCGCCACCAGCGCGCCGGCCAGGCCGACGCCGTACAGGACCGTCGCGGCGCGCGCGTAGCCGGTGCCGTTCTCCGCGGTGCGCGACACGACGTCGAGCACGAGCGCGCCGACCCAGGCGCCGATCGGCACCGGCACGACGCTGGCGTGGAACGGGTGGCCGTACGGCCCGGCCGCGACTGACGCGGGCGTCTTCGCCCGCTGCTGCGCGAGATTCGCCATGGGTAGCCTCCGCGAAGTTCGTGGTGTCTCGTGGCTACCCGGGCTGTCCCGTCCCGGAACGTCCGGCTACCGTACGGCGCCATGAACCGTTCCCCCCGCTTGTTCGGTTCGCTCGTCGGCATCATCTCCGGGTGGGCCGTGGGCACCGCGATCTACCACATGCTGCTGACCGGCTCCTGCTCGACGCCGCCGGGCCCCGGCGAGGTCGCCTGCCCGCCGGAGATGATCCAGTACGCCCTCTACATGGTCGGCGGCATCTTCGGCGGCGTGATCGGGACCGCGGCGGGCGGGTCGTGGCTCGCGTTCGGCGCGCTGTTCACCGGCATCGGTCTCGGCGGCGTGCTCGCCGGCCTGCAGCCCCCGGAGAACGGCGGCGAGAAGTGGTTCCTGTTCTTCGGCGGGATGTTCCTGCTGACGCCGCTCATGGGGATCGTGTCGCTGCCGTTCGTCGGCCTGCGCCGGATGGCGGTCCGGCGGCTCATGGAGAACGGCTTCCAGGGCGTCGGCACGGTGCTCGCCGTCCGGGACACGGGCGTCACGATCAACGACAACCCGCGGGTCGCCATGCGGTTCCGGATCGAGCCGAGCGGCGGCATCATCCCGCCGTACGAGGCGACGAAGACCGCGACCGTCAGCCGCCTGGACGTGCCGAAGCCCGGGGACCGGTTCCCGGTCTGGATCGACCGCGAGGACCCGCAGAAGTTCGTGTTCGCGACCGCGGCGCCGGGGGGGACGGAGGCGGCGGCGGCGGCGAGCCCGTTGCGGCGGATCGTGGAGGCCGCGAGGCAGGGCGCGCAGCCCGCGCCGATGCCGTCCAACGACGTCGTCCGCGAGCTGAACACGCTCAACGAGCTGCGGCTGTCCGGCAAGATCAGCGCGGACGAGTTCGCCCGCCGGACGTCGGACATCATCAACGCGCCGACGTCGTGAGCGACCGGTTCAGGGAGCGCGCCGGGGCGGTCCTGACGTGGACGTCGTTCGCGCTGATCCTGTACGGCATGCAGCGGGTGTTCCTCATCGGGACCTGCGGTGACGTCGGCGAGAAGCCCTGCCCGCCCGAGGCGACGACGTACGGCCTGGTCGTCGTGGCCGGCCTGCTGCTCACGTTCCTCGCACTGTTCGGCTTCGGCGCGTGGCGGGCGTTCGGCGCCTCGTTCAGCGCGGTGGGTCTCGCCGCGCTGTGGGCCGGGATCCAGCCGAAGGACGAGGGCGGCCAGCGCTGGTACCTCGCGTTCGGGCTGTTCTTCCTGGCGTGCGGGCTCGGCCTGCTGAACCTGCGGCGGGAGCGGGACCGCTGATGCACCCGAACACGGAACGCGTCGTCGCCGCGCTGCGCGCCGCCGGCTGCGACAGCGAGGTCGTGGAGCTGACCGAGCCGGCGCGCACCGCGGCCGAGGCAGCGGCGCTGCTCGGCGTGTCCGTCGGGCAGATCGCGAACAGCCTCGTCTTCGTCGCGGGCGGCGAGCCGCTGCTCGTCATGACGAGCGGCGCGAACCGCGTCGACACCGCCGCCCTCGGCGAACGGCTCGGCGCGCCCGTCGAGCGGGCCGACGCGGACACCGTGCGGGCCGCCACCGGCTTCCCGATCGGCGGCGTCGCGCCGGTCGGCCACGCCACGGCGTTGCGGGTGCTCGTGGACGAGGACCTGCTCGCCCACGACGCGATCTGGGCCGCCGCGGGCACGCCGCACACGGTGTTCCCGACGACCGGCGCGGAGCTGGTCCGCGTGACCGGCGGGACGCCGATGCGGGTGACGGCCTAGGCCGTACGCCCCCGCAGCCGCGCCGCCACCGCGGCGACGCCCGCCGCCGCCAGCGCCGCGAGCGGCCAGCCGAGGCCGCCGGTCGCCGGGTGGCTGCCGCCGCCGCCGCCACCGCCACCGCCACCGCCACCGCCACCGCCGCCGGTGTTGCCGGTCGTGGTGGTGGAGGGCAGCACGAAGTCGAACGCCGCCGTCCCGTCCACCGGGTAGAGGAAGCCCTGCAGCTCGTTCGCGGAGACGTTGGCCATCGTGAACACCGTGCCGCCGTAGAAGCGCGACGTGCCGGGCTGCGTCGCCTCGACGATCGACGGGCGGCCGTGCTCGTCGAGCGCGCCGAGCGACTTGAGGACGTTGCGCGGCGCGGTGAACCGGATGATCCCGGCGTCGGCGTTGACGTTCACCGGGACCGCGACGGTGCCCGGGTACGACAGGCACTTCGGGTCGAGCCCGCCGGTGCCCGGCAGGCCGAGGCAGGTGACCGACGCGGTCGCGAAGTCGTCGAAGCCGCCGCGGAAGCCGCGCACCGGGTCCCAGTTGACCGACAGCGAGGCGGGCTGGAAGCCGTTGATCCAGCGGAACGCCCAGATCAGCGACTGGCCGCCGGCGCCGGTCAGCGCGTCCTGCAGCGCCGACGCGGACAGGTCCTTCACGTGGATCTCCACGGTGAACCCGCCGTCGGGCACCCGATCGCCGGTCGTCAGGTCCGTCTCCGGGCCGACCGTCACCGACAGCACGTCGAGCGCGGCGCGGTTCGTCCGCGAGGCCGGGGGCGGCGCGACCGGCAGCGTCTCCGACGAGATGGAGTACGGCGCCTGCGCGTCGCCCTCGGGGTCCGTCGACCCGGTGCGGACGACGGAGCGCCGCGGCGCGAGGGTGCCGCCGCGGTTGGAGTAGCCGCCGTTCTGCACGATCACGTGCGGGATCGCGACCGGCCCGCTCGCCCCGTCCGGCACCTTGCCGCTCTCGTCGTAGACCACGACGAGCCGGCCGGTCGTCGGGTCGAGCGCCATCGCGAAGAAGTCCGCGAGGCTGCGGTCGCCGCCGGCCACGCAGGCGAGGCCGGACAGGCAGACCTGGTCGTAGTGCATCGGGTGCGTCGTCGCCTTCACCTGGTCCCAGGCCGGCGCGGCCGACGTCGCGTCGATCGACTGCGCGACGTAGATGTCCCACGGGCCCTTGAAGTCCGCCGAGTCCGCGACGCCGTCCGACGTGGAGCCGTACCAGGCCACCGCGATGCGGCCGGGCTGGCCGGACGCGACGAGCCACGGGAACACGATCGTGTTCACCGGCGCGTGGTCGACGCGGCGCGGCGCGACCCAGCCGGGGTTCTCGTCCTCGGTCGCGCACGACGCGACCTTGGCGGCGGGCAGCCAGGAGTACATGACCCGGAACCCGTCCGGGTCGCTCTCGTGCTTCTCGCCCCAGCTCGCGTAGAGGTTGCCCGCGGTGTCGTGGTCGGCGACGACGAAGCCGTTCGACGGGTCGTTCTCGGTCTCGGCGATCCGGCAGCTCTGCCAGGTGTCGCCCTTGTCGAGCGAGATGGCCAGGTAGACGTTGTTGCCGCGGTTGTAGCCGAAGTAGACGTAGCCCTTCTCCGGGATCGACTTGATCGGGCCGGGGAAGTCGGGGTTCTCGGCCGCGGTCTTCTTCGCCGCCGGGCCGCAGGCGCCGTAGCCGGTCCAGGTCAGGCCGCCGTCGGTCGACTTCTGCACGACCGTCGCGCGCGGCTCGAGGTCGTTGTAGATCAGGAAGACCGTCTTGTCGTCGAGGAACGTCGTCCACTGCCGGTCGGTCACGCCGGAGCAGCTCGACGGCGTGGCCGCGAACGACGCGCCGTTGTCCTCGCTGACCGCCGTCGTGAAGTCGGAGTCCGCGAGGCCGATGTAGGACAGCGTGTACGTGTCGTTGGCGTTCTTCTCCTTGCCCGTCGACAGGTAGCAGTCGCCGCCGCCGCGGTCCGCGATCTGGCCGCGCGGCGGGGTGCCGAGCAGGTGGAACTGGTCGCCGCCGTCGGTCGACACCTGCGCGTAGTCCGCGCCGGTCGTGAAGCCGGTCGGACCGCAGGTGTAGATGCGCCCGTCCCGGTCGATCTCGATGTTCGGCTCGCTCTGGTCGCGCTGCGGGTCGGCCGGCTGGGCCGGCCCGAACGCCAGCGGGTGGACCACCGGCGACGCCGCGGCGCCGGTGAGGACGGGAATCGTCGCGAGGGTCGCGGCGGCGGCGAGCAGGGCGGCGGCACGGCGGCGGTTCGGGCGCATGCCCCCATCGTCCCACCTAGCCGGACGAAAGGGCGTTCGGTACCCTTTTAGTTACTCGTCAGTAACAACGCTTCGGGAGCGCGCGCCGTGAGCCACTACAAGAGCAACCTCCGCGACATCGAGTTCAACCTCTACGAGGTGCTCGGCACGAACGAGCGGCTCGGGGCCGGGCCGTACGCGGACATGGACCTCGACACCGCGCGCAACGTGCTGCGGGAGGTGGAGCGGCTCGCCACCGAGGACTTCGCGGCGTCGTACGAGGAGGGCGACCGGACGCCGCCGGCGTTCGACGTGGCCACCGGCAGCGTGACGCTGTCCGACGGGCTGAAGAAGAGCCTCGACGCGTTCTTCCAGGGCGAGTGGTTCCGCCTCGACCTGCCCGAGCACCTCGGCGGCTACGGTGCGCCGGCCAGCCTGCGCTGGGCCTGCGCCGAGCTGCTCTGCGGCGCGAACGCTCCCGTGTTCATGTACGCGGTCGGCCCGCTGTTCGCGAAGATCCTCGACGGCATCGCGACGGACGAGCAGAAGGCGCGCTTCGTCACGCCGATGATCGAGAAGAACTGGGGCGCCACGATGGTGCTCACCGAGCCGGACGCCGGCTCGGACGTCGGCGCGGGCCGGACCAAGGCCATCCGGATGGACGACGGCACGTGGCACATCGAGGGCGTGAAGCGGTTCATCACGAACGGCGACTTCGACTGGCCCGAGAACATCGTGCACCTCGTGCTCGCCCGGCCCGAGGGCCACGGCCCCGGCACGAAGGGCCTGTCGCTGTTCATCGTGCCGAAGGTCTGGGTCAACGAGGACGGCACGCTCGGCGAGCGCAACGGCGTCTACGTCACCAACGTCGAGAAGAAGATGGGCCTCAAGGCGTCGGCCACGTGCGAGATCACGTTCGGCGACAAGCACCCGGCCCGCGGCTACCTGGTCGGCGAGGTGCACGACGGCATCGCGCAGATGTTCAAGGTCATCGAGTACGCCCGCATGATGGTCGGCACGAAGGCCATCGCGACGCTGTCCACCGGCTACCTGAACGCGCTGGAGTACGCCAAGACCCGCGTCCAGGGCGCCGACCTCACGCAGATGCTCGACAAGGCGGCCCCGCGCGTCGAGATCATCAACCACCCGGACGTACGCCGGATGCTCATGGTGCAGAAGGCGCACGCCGAGGGCATGCGCGCGCTGGTGCTGTACACGGCGACGGTCCAGGACCGGATCGAGATGGGCGACACGGCCGCCGACGCGCTCAACGACCTGCTGCTGCCGATCGTGAAGGGCTACGGCTCGGAGACGTCGTACCGGCTGCTCGCCGACTCGCTGCAGGTGTTCGGCGGCTCCGGCTACCTGCAGGACTACCCGATCGAGCAGTACATCCGCGACGCCAAGATCGACACGCTGTACGAGGGCACCACGTCGATCCAGGGCATGGACCTGTTCTTCCGCAAGGTCGTCCGCGACCAGGGCGCGGCGCTCGCGGCGCTCGTCGGCGAGATCCAGGAGGTGGCGAAGGGCGACGCCGGCAACGGCGCGCTGGCCACCGAGCGCGGGCTGCTCGCGCAGGCCGTCGAGGACGTCCAGGCGATGGTCGGCACGATGGTCGGCCACCTCATGTCCGCGCAGGAGGAGCGCCGCAACGTCTACAAGGTCGGCCTCAACACGACCCGGTTCCTCATGTCGCTCGGCGACCTCGTCATCGGCTGGCTGCTGCTGCGCCAGGCCGAGGTGGCGCTCGCCCGGCTCGGCGAGGGCGGGTCGGCGTCGGAGACGGCGTTCTACGAGGGGAAGGTCGCCGCGGCCCGCTTCTTCGCGCAGACCGTGCTGCCGGAGCTGTCCGTACGCCGCCGCGTCGCCGAGGCGACGGACCTGGGGCTCATGGACCTGGCCGCGGAGGCGTTCTAGCCGCGCGGACGCGCGGCTACTCGACCGTGAACGACGAGCCCATGTCGTGGCGCGGGCTCGACAGCACCGGCATGCCGATCATGTACGTCCCCTTCGGCACGCGGCGGCCGGAGTCGTCGACGTAGTCCCACGGCACGCGCCACAGCGAGCACTCCTGCGTGCCGAGGTGCACGACGTGCGCGGCGTTCTCGTCGAACGTCTGGCCGCGCGACCAGCGCCAGACCTCGGCGCCGGCGCGCGTGCGGACCACGGCGTCGACCTCCTGCTCGCCGGGGAAGCCGATGTCGAGCGGGTCGCTGCCCGTGCAGATCGTCACCATGAACGAGATGACGCCGTCGCCGCGCTCGGCGTTCACGCTGGAGCAGGTGGTGTTGCCCGGCGCGGGCCCGCAGCCGCTGCGCTTGCCGTCGAGGCCGTTCATCGGGTTGAGGACGTTCGAGTACGTCTCCCGCGTCGACGGCTGCCGCGGCCGCGGCGGCGGTGCCGACGGGACCGGGGAGCCGGGGCCGGGGGGCTGGGAC
>DASVPJ010000043.1:0-66974 GCA_036382875.1 Mycobacteriales bacterium | reverse complement strand
CGGTACGGCGGCCCGGCCCCCGTTGGGCCGCGCCGAGGTCGTCCTCACGATCGACAACTCCGATGGTGCCTTGCCGACCGACTACACCGAGGTCAGCATCGCCCGCACGATGTTTCGCAGCGGGGGCTCGGACTACTCGATCAACGGCCAGCCCTGTCGGCTCCTCGACGTCCAAGAGCTGCTCGGCGACTCGGGCATCGGCCGGGAGATGCACGTCATCGTCGGCCAGGGTCAGCTCGACGCCGTCCTCTCCGGCCGGCCCGAGGACCGCCGCGCGTTCGTCGAGGAGGCCGCCGGCGTCCTCAAGCACCGCAAGCGCAAGGAGAAGGCGCTCCGCAAGCTCGACGCGATGCAGGCCAACCTCACCCGGCTCACCGACCTGACGGCCGAGCTGCGCCGCCAGCTCAAGCCGCTGGGCAAGCAGGCCGAGATCGCCCGCCGCGCCGCGGTGATCCAGGCCGAGCTGCGCGACATGCGGCTACGGCTGCTCGCCGACGACCTGCTCGGCCTGCGCCAGGTGATGGCCGCCGAGCTGCGCGACGAGGAGGAGCTGCGCGCCCGCCGCGAGGCGGTCGAGAAGAGCCTGGCCGGCGTCACCGCGCGCGAGCAGGAGCTGGAACAGGCGCTCGCCGCCGACGCGCCGGCGCTGGCCCGGGCGCAGGAGACGTTCTACCGGCTGTCCAGCCTGCGCGAACGCTTCCGCGGCACCGCCGAGCTGGCCGCCGAGCGGCAGCGCAACCTCTCGACGGACCTGGAGGCGGAGGCCCGGCCGGGGCGTTCCGCCGAGGACCTGGAGGCGGAGGCCGCGCAGGTGCGCGCCGAGGAGGCCGAGGTACGCCAGGCGCTCACCGCCGACCGCGAACGCCTCCGCGAGGCCGAGGAGCGCCGCGCCGCGCTGGAGGCGCGGCTGCGGCAGGAGGAGCAGGCGCTCGTCGCGTCCGCCCGCGCGCAGGCCGACCGGCGCGAGGGCCTGGCCCGGCTGACCGGGCAGGTCAACGCCGCCCGCGCCCGCGCCGCCGCGGCCGAGGAGGAGATCGGCCGGCTCGCCGCCGCCCGCCAGGACGCGGTGATGCGCGCCGAGCGCGCCCGCGCGGAGTTCCTCGTCGTGCAGGAGCAGGTGGTCCGCCTCGAAGGCGGCGAGAGCGGCCTGGACGAGACGTACGAGGCGGCCAGCGCCGCGCTGACCGAGGCGACGATCCGGGTCGAGCAGCTCGTCGCGGAGGAGCGCGAGGCCGAGCGCGAGAAGTCGTTCTGGTCGGCCCGCCGCGAGGCGCTGGAGATGAGCCTGCTGCGCCGCGACGGCGCCGGCGCGCTGGTCGACGCCGCGCCGCCCGGCCTGCTCGGCACCGTCGCCTCGGTGCTCGACGTGACGCCCGGCTACGAGGGCGCGATCGCCACCGCCCTCGGCGCGCTCGCCGACGCCGTCGCGGTCGAGGACCCCGACGCGGCCGTGCGCGCGCTGCACACCCTCAAGGCGGACGACCTCGGCCGCGCCGCGCTGCTGGTCGGCGGCGCGCCCGCCGGCCCGGCCGACCAGGGCGACCTGCCGGGCGGGGCGCGCTGGGCGCTGGACCTCGTCACGGCGCCGTCCGCGCTCGACGGCGCGGTGCGCCGCATCCTGGCCGGCGTCGCCGTGGTCGACGACCTCGACGCGGCCCGCGCGCTCGTCGCGGAGCGCCCCGACGTCACGGCGGTCACCGGCGAGGGCGACCTGCTCTCCGCCTGGCGCGCGGCCGGCGGCGGCGCGTCCGCGCCGAGCCTGCTGGAGGTCCAGGCGGCGGCCGACGAGGCGGCCGAGAAGCTGGCCGAGGCGAGCATGGCCGCGGACCGGCTGCGGTTCGCGCTGAGCACCGCGCGCACCGACCTCGACCGGCTCCAGGTCGACCTGGACCGCGCCCTCGAACAGCTCCACGAGTCCGACGCGCAGATGGCCGCCGTCGCCGAGCAGCTCGGCCTCCTCGGCTCGCAGCAGCGCGCCGCGCAGGACGAGGCCGAACGCCTCGAACGCGCCCAGCAGGCCGCCGAGGACGCCCGCGCCTCGGACCTGGAGGCGCTGACCGCCCTGGAGCACCGGCTGGCCGAGGCGCAGGCCGCGCCGCTCGACGTCGAGCCGGACACCGGCGCGCGCGACGAGGCGGCCGCCGACCTCCAGCAGGCCCGCGCGGTCGAGGTCGAGGTACGCCTCGGCGTCGTGGCCGGCGAGGAGCGGGCCCGGGCGCTCGGCTCCCGCGCCGACGGCCTCGAACGCGCCGCCGCCGCCGAGCGGGCGAGCCGCGAGCGCCTCGCCGCGCTGCGCGAGTCCCGCGCCCGCGGCGCCGTGATCGCGGCGGCCGTCGCCGAGGCGGCGCGGGAGGCGTTGGAACGCCTGGAGGCGTCGCTGTCGCAGGCCGCCGACGAGCGCGGCCTGGTCGAGGGCAACCGCCGGCTGCACGAGGGCGAGCTGGCCGAGGTCCGTACCCGCCGCCGCGAGCTCGCCGCCGAGCTCGAAGGGCTCACCGACGCCGCCCACCGCGACGAGGTCGCGAAGGCCGAGCAGCGGATGCGGATCGAGGCGCTGGAGGCCAAGGCCGCCGAGGAGTACGGCATCGACGCCGAGTCGCTCGCCGCGGACTACGGCCCGGACAACGACGTCCCGCCGCCCGGCGACGCCGAGGACCCGACGCCGGTGCCGTACGACCGCACCGTGGTCGAGCGCCGCGCCGCCGCCGCCGACCGCCAGCTCGCGCTGCTCGGCAAGGTCAACCCGCTCGCGCTGGAGGAGTTCTCCGCGCTGGAGGAGAGGCACACGTACCTGTCCAACCAGCTCGAGGACCTCAAGAACACCCGCCGCGACCTGCTCACCGTGGTGAAGGAGGTCGACGACCGGATCCACGAGGTGTTCCGCAGCGCGTTCGAGGACACCGCGCGGGAGTTCGAGCACGTGTTCCAGGTGCTGTTCCCCGGCGGCGAGGGGCGGCTCGTCCTCACCGACCCGGACGACCTGCTGACGACCGGCATCGAGGTCGAGGCCCGGCCGCCGGGCAAGAAGGTCAAGCGCCTGTCGCTGCTGTCCGGCGGCGAGCGCTCGCTGACGGCCATCGCGCTGCTGTTCGCGATCTTCCGGGCGCGGCCCAGCCCGTTCTACCTGCTGGACGAGGTCGAGGCGGCGCTGGACGACCGCAACCTCGGCCGGCTGCTCGACATGGTCGAGGAGTTCCGGGGTACGTCGCAGATCGTCATCATCACGCACCAGAAGCGGACGATGGAGATCGCCGACTCGCTGTACGGCGTCAGCATGCGCGGCGACGGCATCAGCCAGGTGATCTCCCAGCGTCTGCGCGAACGCGAGGACGTCCGTGCTTGAGCTGATCCTCGCGATCGCGGCCCTCGCCGTGATCGCGGTCGTGGGGCTCGTCGCCACCCGCGGCCGGTCGCGGGGCGCGCTGCCCCCGGCGCCGCGCCGGCCCGAGGTGCTGCCCGGCGTCGGCGACGACGCCACCGAGCCGACGCCAGAGCCGCGCCGCACGGTCGACACGATCGACCTGCCGGCGGTCCCCGAGCCGCAGGTCGAGGCGCCGCCCGAGGTGCCCGCCCTGGAGGTGCCCGAGCCGACCGCCGGGCGGCTCGTCCGGCTCCGCTCGCGCCTGGCCCGCTCGAACAACGCCCTCGGCCGCGGCCTGCTCACGCTGCTCTCGTCCGACAAGCTGGACGACGACACCTGGGACGAGGTCGAGACCACGCTGCTCGGCGCGGACGTCGGCGTCGCCGCGAGCCTGGAGATCGTGGAGTCGCTGCGCACCCGCACCAAGGTGCTCGGCACCCGCACCACCGACGACCTCCGTGCCCTCCTGCGCGAGGAGCTGCTGACCCAGATCGGCACCGACGTCGACCGCTCGCTGCGGACGCTGCCGCACGAGGAGCGCCCCGCCGTCGTGCTCGTCGTCGGCGTCAACGGCACCGGAAAGACGACCACCTGCGGCAAGCTCGCCCGCGTCCTCGTCGCGGACGGGCGCAGCGTGGTGCTGGGCGCGGCGGACACGTTCCGCGCGGCGGCCGCCGACCAGCTCTCCACGTGGGCCGGGCGCGTCGGCGCCGAGGTCGTGCGCGGCGCCGAGGGCGCCGACCCCGCGGCCGTGGCGTACGACGCCGTCAAGGCCGGTGTCGAACGCCGCGCCGACTGCGTGCTGATCGACACGGCCGGCCGGCTGCACACGAAGACCGGCCTGATGGACGAGCTGGCCAAGATCAAGCGGGTGGCCGAGAAGCTCGGCTCCATCGACGAGGTGCTGCTCGTCCTCGACGCGACGACCGGCCAGAACGGCGTCGTCCAGGCCAAGCAGTTCGCCCAGTCCGTCGACGTCACCGGCGTGGTGCTGACCAAGCTCGACGGCACCGCGAAGGGCGGCATCGTCGTCGCGGTCCAGCGCGAGCTGGGCATCCCGGTGAAGCTGATCGGCCTCGGCGAGGGCCCGGACGACCTGGCACCGTTCGACCCCGCGCAGTTCGTCGACGCGCTGCTGGAGTAACGATTCCGGCCCCCGCGGACAGAAGCGGGTCGTGACGGGCGACGCGGCGGCGTTCACGCGGCTGTTCGAGGCGCACTACGACGCCGTGCTCCGCTACGGCCGCCGCCGCACCGACGAGCAGACCGCGCGCGACGTCGCGGCCGAGACGTTCCTCGTCGCGTGGCGCCGCGGCGTCCCGGACGGCGACCCGCTGCCGTGGCTCTACGGGGTCGCCCGGAACTGCCTCGCCAACGCCACCCGCGCCACCCGCCGCGAGGCGAGCGCCCTCCCGCGCCTCGCCACCGCGCCGGCCACGCCGGACCTCGCCGACGCGGCGAGCGACGCCGAGACCGTGCGCGCCGCGCTGGCCAGGCTGCCCGACCGCGACCGCGAGGCGGTGCTGCTCGTCACCTGGGAGGACCTGCCCACCCGCGACGCCGCGCGCGTCGCCGGCTGCTCGCCGGCGGCGTTCGCCGTCCGGCTCCACCGCGCGCGGCGCCGCCTCGCCGCGCTGCTCGCCGAGGCCCCCGCCCGGCCCCTCGAGAGGGAGACGTCGTGACCGACCTGCTCCGCCGCGTCGCCGCGGCCGACCCCACCGCCCCCGCGCCGCTCGACGACACCGCGCGCGCGGCGCTCGCCACGATCCTCACCGAGCCGCCCGCCGCGCCGTCCCCCGCCCGGCGCCGGCGGCGGCCCGCCCCGGCCGGCCGGCGCGCGGGCCGCCTCGCGCTGGCCGGCACGCTCGCGGTCACCGGCGTCGTCGCGTACCTCGTCGCCGTGCCCGGCCGCGACACCGTCCGGCCGCGGCCGGCCGCGACGGCGTTCCCGCCGCCGCCCGCGACCGCGGAGCAGCCGCTGCCGTACGGCGACCCGGGCGAGCCGGCCGGGCCGTACCTGCGCGATCTCGCCGAGAAGGCCGAGCGGCAGCCCCGGCACGCCCCCGGCACGTACGACTACGTGCGCACGCGGGCGTGGTCGCTCCCGCGCGGCGGCCCGGAGGTCACGAGGGAGCGGTGGCTCGCGGCCGACGGGTCGGGCGCGGTGGGCGTGAAGCGGTTCGGGCCCGGTGGCCTGGACGGCGAGCTGGTCGCACCGCTGCCCACCGAGCCGGACGCGCTGCGCGACCGGCTGGCCCGCGACTCGAGGAGCCCGATGGTCCTCGTCGGGGTGGCGTTCGAGTGGACCAGCACGGTGGTCGAGCCGGACGAGGCGGCGGCCATGCTCCGGCTGCTGGCCGACCAGCCGGCCGTCCTCTACCGCGGCGGCGTGACCGACCGCGCGGGCCGCCTCGGCCTGGTGTTCACGACGGAGGAGGACGCGAGCGTCCGCCGGGTCGTCGTGCTCGACCCGGTCACCGGCGCGCTGCTCTCCGAGGAGCGGGTGGTGGTCGACCCCGGGCGGCTCAACAGCGGGCGGGGCGCGGTGGATCTCCTCCGCGACCGGGAGGACCTGACGTCGCCGTTCACGCTGTCGTACACGCTGGTCGTCGCGAGCGGCCGCACGGCCGCCCCGGACCAGGCGCCCTAGTCGGCCTCGCCGCGGCGGACGCGGCGGTCGAGGTGGCGGTCGAGCTCCGAGCGCCGCCGCGGGTGCAGCGGCTCCGACCGCGACGGCAGCGGCACCTGCGCCAGCACGAGGGTGAGCAGCGCCGCCGCGGGCACCGGCGGCACGGCCGGCTCCACCAGCCGCGCGAGCACGGCGAGCGGCACGGCGACGGCGGCCGCGCACGCGTACGGGACTCTCCTCACGCCGGGCACAACGAGGAGAGTCCCGAGGGGACACGGGAGTTCACCGACACCGAACACCGGCGTAACGGCGGCGAAACACGGGGCGGCCAGTGTCCCCGCATGGAGATCGATGCCGGCAACACCGCGTGGGTGCTGACCAGCGCCGCACTCGTGCTGTTCATGACTCCCGGGCTCGCGTTCTTCTACGGCGGCATGGTCCGCGCGAAGAACGTGCTCGGGATGCTCATGCAGAACGTGTTCGCGATGGGCTTGGTCAGCGTCCTCTGGGCCTTCGTCTGCTTCAGCCTCGCGTTCGGCGACGGCGGCCCGCTCATCGGCGACTTCAGCCTGGTCGGCCTGAAGGACGTCCAGCACGTCGCCCTCCCCGGCTACACCGGGGACTTCGCGCTGACCATCCCGGTCGTCGTGTTCTGCGCGTACCAGATGATGTTCGCGATCATCACGCCCGCGCTGATCACCGGCGCGACCGCGGACCGGCTGCGCTTCCGGGGCTACGCGACGTTCATCGGCCTGTGGGTGGTGCTCGTGTACTCGCCGGTCGCGCACTGGGTGTTCAGCCCGACGGGGTGGCTGTTCGAGCGCGGCGCGCTCGACTTCGCCGGCGGCACGGTCGTGCACATCAACGCCGGCGTCGCGGCGCTCGCCGTCGTCCTCGTCGTGGGGAAGCGACGTGGCTGGCCGCGCGAGCAGATGAAGCCGCACTCGCTGCCGTTCACGATGCTCGGGACCGGCATCCTGTGGTTCGGCTGGTTCGGCTTCAACGCCGGCTCCGCGCTCGGCGCCAACGGCCTCGCCGGCCAGGCGCTGCTGAACACCCACCTCGCCGCCGCCGCCGGGATGCTCGGCTGGCTCGTCGCCGAGCGCGTCAAGGACGGCCACGCCACGACGCTCGGCGCGGCGTCCGGCGCGGTCGCCGGGCTCGTCGCGATCACGCCGTGCGCCGGCTTCGTCGGCGGCCTGTCGCCGATCGTCATCGGCGCGCTCGCCGGCGCGGTCTGCTTCCTCGCGATCCAGCTCAAGTTCCGCTTCGGCTACGACGACTCGCTCGACGTCGTCGGCGTCCACCTGGTCGGCGGCATCCTCGGGTCGCTGCTGCTCGCGGTGTTCTCCGACAAGGCGGTCAACGCGCTCGGCGCCGACGGCATCCTCAACGGCGGCGGCTTCGCGCTGCTCGTCGACCAGCTCGTCGCCGTGGGTGCGACGCTGGTGTTCTCGTTCGTGCTGTCGTACCTGCTGGCGTTCGGCATCCAGAAGACGATCGGCCTGCGCGTCAGCGCCGACGAGGAGGCGGAGGGCCTCGACATGACCCAGCACGCCGAGTCGGCGTACGCCTTCAGCGAGGTCGGCGCGATGGGACGGGTGGGCTGACATGCGACTGGTCACGGCGATCGTGAAGCCGTTCAAGCTGGACGACGTCAAGGAGGCGCTCACCGACCTCGGCGTCCAGGGGATGACGATCTCGGAGGTGCAGGGCTTCGGCCGCCAGCGCGGGCACACCGAGGTGTACCGCGGCGCGGAGTACACCGTGGACTTCGTGCCGAAGGCGCGGGTCGAGGTCGTCGTGGACGACGCCGACGCCGACCGCGTGGTCGCCGCGATCGTCGCGGCCGCGCGGACGGACAAGATCGGCGACGGCAAGGTGTGGGTCACGCCGGTCGAGTCGCTGACCCGCATCCGTACCGGCGAGCGGGGCAGTGACGCGCTCTGAGCTGACCGCGGACGAGGCCGACGCCTGGCTCGCCTCCCTGCTGGGGGACGAGCCGGGCGTCGCGCTCGTCGGCGTCGGCTCGCTCGGCCGCCGCGAGCTCTGCCCCGGCAGCGATCTCGACGTGCTGCTGCTGCACGCCGGCCGGCCCGACGTCGCCGAGGTCGCGAACCGCGTCTGGTACCCGATCTGGGACGCCGGCCGCCCGCTCGACCACAGCGTCCGGACCGTCGCCGAGTGCGTCGCCGTGGACGACCTCAAGGCCGTGCTCGGCCTGCTCGACGCGCGGCACGTCGCGGGCGACGCGGCGCTCACCGCCGAGCTGCTCCGCGCGGTGCGCGAGGCGTGGCGGAAGCGTTCGCCGAAGACCCTCGTCGCGCTCCGCGAGTCGGCCGAGGCGCGGTGGGCGCGGGCGGGGGAGGCGGCGTTCCTGCTGGAGCCCGACCTCAAGGAGAGCCACGGCGGGCTGCGCGACATGCAGGCCATGCGCGCGGTCGCCGCCGCCTGGGTGACCGACCTCCCGCCGCCGCGGGTGACCGAGGCGTACGGCGTGCTGCTGGCTGCCCGCTGCGCGCTGCACTCGGTGACCGGCCGGGGGAGCGACCGGCTCGTGCTGCAGGAGCAGGACGCGGTCGCGCACCGGCTCGGCCACGCCGACGCGGTGTCGTTGATGTCCGCGGTCGCCGCCGCGGCGCGGACCGTCGCGTGGGCGACGGAGGAGTCGTTCCGCCGGGTCGACGCGTGGCTCGCGAGCCGCCGCCGGCGGTTGACCCGGCCGCTGCGCGCGACGCCGGTCGCGCCGGGCCTGGCCGTGCACGGCGACGAGCTTGTGCTCGCCGCGGGCACCGCGGCCGACGACCCGGCGTTGCCGCTGCGGGCCGCCGCCGAGGCCGCCGCCCGCGGCGTCCCGCTCGCCGCCTCCCTGCTCGACCGCCTGGCGCCCACCCCCTCGCCGGGCGACACGTGGCCGCGGGCCATGCGCGACGCGCTCGTCGCGCTGCTCGGCACCGGCGCCGCCGCGATCGCGCCGCTGGAGGCACTGGATCAGCACGGCCTGCTCGTCCGCGCGCTGCCCGAGTGGGCGGCGGTCCGGTCCCGCTCGCAGCGCAACCCGTACCACCGCTACACCGTCGACCGGCACCTCCACGAGGCCGCCGCCGCCGCGGCGCCGCTCGCCCGCACCGTCTCCCGGCCCGACCTGCTGCTCGTCGGCGCGTGGCTGCACGACATCGGCAAGGGCTTCCCCGGCGACCACACCGTCGCCGGCGAGCGGGTCGTCGCCGAGGTCGCGGCCCGGATGGGCTTCCCCGCCGCCGACGTCGGCACGCTGGTCCGGCTCGTCCGCCACCACCTGCTGCTCGCCGACGTCGCGACCCGCCGCGACCTCGACGACCCCGCGACCGTCGCGTCCGTGGCGACCGCCGTCGGCGACCGGGAGACGCTCGCGTTGCTGCACGCCCTCACGAAGGCCGACGGCCTGGCGACCGGCCCCGCCGCCTGGAACGACTGGAAGGCCGGCCTGGTGGACGACCTCGCCCGCCGGGTCGCCGCCGTCCTCACCGGCGCGCCGCCGCCGCCCGCGGAGGGGCTGCTGCAACGCCACGCGGGCGCCGTTGCCGCCGGTGCCCTGTCGGTCGCGCTCGACGGCGGCACGCTCGTCGTCGTCGCGCCCGACCGCCCCGGCCTGCTCTGGCGGGTGGCCGGGGTGCTCGCGCTGCACGGCCTCGACGTGCGTTCCTGCTCCGCCGCGTCGGCCGACGGCGTCGCGGTGCAGGAGTACGCCGTGGAGCCGGCGTTCGGCCGCACGCCCGACCCGCACCGCCTCGCCGCCGACGTCGAACGCGCCCTCACCGGCCGCCTCGCCGTCGCCGCCCGGCTCGCCGAGCGGGCGCGCGCGTACGACACGCCGGCCGTGCTGCCGGCGCCGCCGGTGGTGGTCTTCGACCAGGAGGCGTCCGCCGCGTCGACCGTGGTCGAGGTGCGCGCGCGCGACGCGGTGGGGCTGCTGTTCCGCGTCACCCGGGCGCTGTCGGAGTGCGACCTGGACATCCGGGCCGCCCGGGTCTCGACGCTGGGGCACGAGGTGGTGGACGCGTTCTACGTGCCGCGCGTCACGGACGTGGAGCACCTGAGCGAGATCGAGAAGGCGGTCTTGGCGGCGCTCGGCTGAGGCGCTACGGTGCGGCCCCCTCGCTTTCCCCTCACCCCAGGAGTCCCAGCATGCGCGCCACCCTCGCCGCCGCCGCCGTCGCGGCCGCCCTCCTCCCGTTCACCGGCACCGCCCAGGCGAGCTGCCTCGACGACTTCAACAACGGCCTCCACGCGGGCTACGCGGAGTCGCCGAAGTCGCCGCGGTGGGCGAGCCTGTCCTACGTCGACCGCCCCGGCCCCCTCACCGTCACGGTCTACGGCGACCTGCTCGTCGCCGACGCGACCGCCCGCGTGGGCGACTCGGTGCGCTACACCCAGATCACCGTCCAGAACGCGCCGGGCTCCGCGACGGCGTTCGCGAACTGCGTCGCCGGATGAGCGCCGGCATGCGCCTCGCCGCCGCCGCGCTCGTCGCGGCCGCCCTCCTCCCGTTGGCCGGCACCGCCCAGGCGAGCTGCCTGGACGACGCCAACGCCCGCCGACTCGACGAGGGGCACACCCCGACGCCGAAGTCGCCGTACTGGCACCTCGGGTACGTCCAGGTCACCGGGACCGCCACCGTCACGGTCCACGGCGACGCCGCGGTGTCGGACTGGACGTCGTACGCCGCCGACGCGCCGGACTGGGCCCAGGTCACGGTCGCGAACACCGTCGACGTCGTGGGCGCCTTCGCCAACTGCGTCGCCGGCTGACGTTCGCCGACGCCACGCCCGGCGCCATGCCGGGCGTGGCTTAGGCTCCGTCTGTGTTCGACACCCTCTCCGACCGGCTCGACGCGGTCTTCACCAAGCTCCGCGGCAAGGGCCGGCTGTCGGAGGAGGACGTCAGCGCCACGCTGCGCGAGATCCGCATCGCGCTGCTCGAGGCCGACGTCGCGGTGCCGGTCGTCAAGGCGTTCACGGCCGCCGTCAAGGAGCGGGCGACCGGCGCGGAGGTCTCGCAGAGCCTCAACCCCGCGCAGCAGGTCATCAAGATCGTCAACGAGGAGCTCGTCGCGATCCTCGGCGGCGAGACGCGCCTGCTGCGCTTCGCCAAGCAGCCGCCGACCGTGATCCTGCTCGCCGGCCTCCAGGGCGCGGGCAAGACCACCGCGGCCGGCAAGTTCGGCAGGTGGCTGAAGTCGAAGGGCCACGCGCCGCTGCTCGTCGCCTGCGACCTCCAGCGCCCGAACGCCGTCGACCAGCTCGAGGTCGTCGGCAAGCAGGCCGACGTCGCGGTCTTCGCGCCGGAGCGCGGCGCGTCCGGCGTGCACGGCGACGGCAAGCCGGTCGGCGACCCCGTTCGCGTCGCCCGCGACTCGATCGACCACGCGACCCGCCTCGGCTACGACGTCGTCGTCGTGGACACCGCCGGCCGCCTCGGCGTCGACGCCGAGATGATGCAGCAGGCCATCGACATCCGCGACGCCGTCCAGCCGGACGAGGTGCTGTTCGTCGTGGACGCGATGATCGGCCAGGACGCGGTCACGACGGCGCGGGCGTTCGAGGACGGCGTCGGGTTCACCGGCGTCGTGCTGACCAAGCTCGACGGCGACGCCCGCGGCGGCGCCGCGCTCTCCATCGCTCAGGTGTGCGGGCGGCCGATCATGTTCGCCTCGACCGGCGAGAAGCTCGCCGACTTCGACGTGTTCCACCCCGAGCGGATGGCCTCGCGCATCCTCGGCATGGGCGACGTCCTGACGCTGATCGAGCAGGCCGAGCAGCACTTCGACCAGCAGCAGGCCGAGGCGATGGCGCAGAAGGTCCTCGGCGGCGACGACTTCACGCTCGAGGACTTCCTCGACCAGATGATGCAGATCAAGAAGATGGGGCCGATCGGCAACCTCCTCGGCATGCTCCCCGGCGTCGGCCGGGAGATGAAGGAGGCGATCAACTCCGTCGACGACCGCGACCTGGACCGCGTTGCCGCGATCATCCGGTCGATGACGCCGGCCGAGCGCCGCGACCCGAAGATCCTCAACGCCTCCCGCCGGCTCCGCATCGCGAAGGGCTCCGGCGTCAAGGTCAACGAGGTCAACCAGCTCGTGGACCGGTTCTTCGAGGCCAAGAAGATGATGAAGCAGCTCGGCGGGTCGATCGGGATGCGCCGCGGCAAGAAGGGCAAGAAGGGCAAGCGCCAGGGCCCGCCCTCGCTGCCGCCGGGCTTCCCCTCGGGGATGCTGCCGCCGGGTACCGGCCCGGGTCGCTGAGCCGGTACCCGGACCGCCGTTAGAACACGCAGACGATCGGCGAGCCGCCGCTCGTGACGCAGATCTGCCGCGGCTGCACGACGGCCACGTGCGGCGCGCACACGATGTCGCGGCCGTTGCTGGTGACGCAGAGGTGGTCGGCCTGGGCGGGGGCGGGCAGGGCGGCCGCGGCGGCGGCGACGGCGGCGAGCACGAGGAGTCGCTTCACTGGGTTCTCCTTGGAGGGGTGTGAGGGACGAGCGCGCCGAGGGTAGCGCCTGTGGCACACTAGGGGGCTGAACGACCGCCGGACCGCGGCCCCTCTACCCGCTCCCGGCGTTTCCGCACGACCGGAACCATGGCGGACCCCACCCGCCCGGCGACGGCGACCACCACGCGATCACAGGGAGCACGACAGCTCGTGGCAACGAAGATCCGCCTGATGCGCCTCGGCAAGATGCGCAGCCCGCACTACCGCGTCGTCGTCACCGACAGCCGTACGAAGCGCGACGGTCGTTCGATCGAGACCATCGGCAAGTACCACCCCAAGGAGGAGCCGTCGTTCATCGAGATCGACGGTGAGCGCGCGCTGCACTGGCTGCGCGTCGGCGCCCAGCCCACGGAGGCCGTGGAGGCGCTGCTCAAGGTGACCGGCACCTGGCAGGAGTTCAAGGGCCTGCCCGCGCCGCCGCCGATGAAGGTCAAGGAGCCGAAGGCCGACAAGAAGACCGTCTTCGAGGCCGCCGCCAAGGCCGCCATGAGCGACGAGCCGGCCGCCGCGACCACGCCGAAGGCCAAGAAGAAGGTCGACGAGGCCGCGAAGCCCGGGACCGAGCCGACCGCCGACCAGGCCGCCGCCGAGGCCGCCGAGGCGCCGGCCGCCGCCGAGACCACCCCCGCCGAGGAGCCGGCTGCCGCCGAGGCGCCGGCCGCGGAGGCCGCTCGGGAGCCGGCCGCCGAGGCTGCCCCCGAGGCCGCGTCCGACGCCGCGCCGGAGGCCGCCGCGCAGGACGTCACCGAGACGCCGGCAGGCGAGTAGGTGGCGGCGCCGCACCTCGACGCCGCCCTGCAGCACCTGGTCATGGGCATCGTCGAGAACCCCGACGACGTCCAGGTGAGCCAGCGGACGGGACGCCGCGGCACGACGTTGGAGATCCGCGTGCACCCGGAGGACCTGGGCAAGGTCATCGGGCGCAACGGCCGCACGGCGAAGGCGCTGCGTACCGTCGTCAACGGCATCGGGGGCAAGGGCATCCGCGTCGACATCGTGGACACCGACGAGATCCGCTGACGTCCATGCAGCTCGTCGTCGGGCGCATCGGCCACGCGCACGGCATCAAGGGCGAGGTCAGCGTCGAGGTGCGCACCGACGACCCCGACCGCCGCTACGCCGAGGGCTCGGTGCTCGCCACCGACCCGCCGGAACGCGGCCCGCTCACCGTCGAGACCGCCCGCGCGCACCACGGGCGGCTGCTCGTCCGGTTCGCCGAGGTCGACGACCGCAACGCCGCCGAGGCGCTGCGCGGCACGCTGCTCGTCGTGGACTCCGCCGACGTCGGCGAGCCCGGCGAGGGGGAGTACTGGGACCACGAGCTCGTCGGCCTCGCCGCGCTGACGCCGGACGGCGCCACCCTCGGCCGGGTGACCGACGTGATCCACGTGCCGGGGGCGCCGTTGCTGGCGCTGGACGTCGACGGCCGCGAGGTGCTGGTGCCGTTCGTCGCCGCGATCGTGCCCGACGTCGACGTGGCCGGCGGCCGGCTCGTCGTGGACCCGCCGGCCGGGCTGCTCGACCTCGACGTCGCGGAGTAGCCCGTGCGCATCGACGTCGTCACGATCTTCCCGGAGTACTTCGGGCCGCTCGACGTCTCGCTGCTCGGCAAGGCCCGCGAACGCGGCCTGGTCGACCTGCGCGTGCACGACCTGCGGGCGAACACCGCCGACGTGCACCGGACCGTGGACGACGCGCCGTTCGGCGGCGGCCCCGGCATGGTGATGAAGCCGGAGCCCTGGTACGCCGCGCTGGGCGCGCTGCGGGCGGGGGAGACGCGCCCGCGGGTGATCGTGCCGACGCCGTCCGGCCGGCTGCTGACGCAGTCGCTGGTGGAGGAGTGGGCGGCCGAGCCGTGGCTCGCGGTCGCCTGCGGTCGGTACGAGGGCATCGACCGCCGGGTCGTGGACGAGTTCGCCGACGACGAGGTGTCGCTGGGCGACTACGTGCTCGCCGGCGGCGAGGCGGCGGCGCTGGTGATCGTCGAGGCGGTCACCCGGCTGCTGCCCGGCGTCGTCGGCAACGCCGAGTCCGTCGCCGACGACTCGCACACCACCGGCCTGCTGGAGGGGCCGGTGTACACGCGGCCGGCGTCGTACCAGGGCCGCGACGTGCCGGCCGTGCTGCTCTCCGGCGACCACGGCGCGATCGCCCGGTGGCGCCGCGACGAGGCGCTACGGCGGACGGCGGCGTTGCGGCCGGAGCTGCTGCTCCGGGTGCCGCTGGACGCGCGGGACCGGTCCGTGCTGGCCGAGCTGGACCTGCCGTTTCCGCTGCCCCCGGGTGGTGTGGCACACTAGGCCGCTGCGTGCGCGTTCGCGCCGCTGATCCCGCACGACCCTCGCGCGTACCCGCGCGCGCCCACGGAAAGCGACCGGCCATGAACACCCTGGACAGCCTCGACGCCGCGAGCCTGCGGTCGGACATCCCCGACTTCCGGCCGGGCGACACCGTGAAGGTCGGCGTACGCGTCGTCGAGGGGAACCGCGAGCGCACCCAGGTCTTCCAGGGCGTCGTGATCCGGCGGCAGGGCGGCGGCATCCGCGAGACGTTCACCGTGCGGAAGGTGTCGTTCGGCGTCGGCGTCGAGCGGACGTTCCCGGTGCACTCGCCGATCCTGGGCAGCATCGAGGTCGTGACCCGCGGCGACGTGCGGCGGGCGAAGCTGTACTACCTCCGTGAGCTGCGCGGCAAGGCCGCCAAGATCAAGGAGAAGCGGGAGACCGTCACCAAGTGACGGACGAGCGGGGGGAGCCGGAGGGCGCGCCGCGCGAGCCGGACACGAACGCGGGTGGCGAGGCGCCGCCCGCGCCGGCCGTGCCGCCCGCGGCGCCGCTGGAGCCGCTGGAGCCGGAGCCGCGCGTGACGCCGGCTGCTGGCGCGGCCGACGTCACGGCCGCGTTGCCGCTGCCTTCGTGGAACGCCACCGAGCCGACGCCGGCGACCGAGCCCGCCGCTGAGCAGCCGGAGCCGCTGCCGCCCGTGCCGTACGAGCCCGCGGAGCCGCCGGCGCCCACCGAGCCACCCGCGCCGTCGCCCGTCGAGTCGCCTGCCCCGTTGCCGGTGTCGCCGGTGGAGCCGCCCGCGCCGTCGCCGGCCGAGCCGCCGGTGGGGGCGCCGCTCGCCGCGCCGGTGCCGACGTTCCCGACCGGCCCCGCCCCGACCCCGCCGACCGAACCCGAGCCCGCCGGCCCGCCGCTGACGCCCGCCGAGCCGGTGACGCCGGTGACGCCGGTGACGCCCGCCCAGCCCGTCACGCCCGTGACGCCGGCCGAGCCCGTGACGCCGGCGGAGCCCGTGACCCCGGTGTCCCCGGTCGAGCCCGCGACGCCGGTGTCGCCCGTGGAGCCCGCCGCACCGGTCGCGCCGCTCCCGCCCGTTCCCCCGCCGGCACCCGAGCCGCCGTCCCCCGAGCCGCTCGCGCCGGCCCCGCCGGACCCGGAGCCCGCCCCCGTCGAGGAGGTCGCCGACGAGGCGACCGACGAGACCGACGAGACCGACGACGACGAGAAGCCCAAGAAGAAGCACGAGGGGTCGTTCCTGCGCGAGCTGCCGTTCCTGCTGCTCATCGCGTTCGTGCTCGCGCTGGTCATCAAGTCGTTCTTCGTGCAGGCGTTCTTCATCCCGTCCGGGTCGATGGAGCAGACGCTGCACGGCTGCCCCGGCTGCAAGGGCGACCGCGTCCTCGTGAACAAGCTCGTCTACCGCTTCCGCGACATCAACCGCGGCGAGATCGTCGTCTTCAACGGCTCCGGCCTGCCGTGGCAGCCGGAGGTGTTCGTCCCGAAGCCGCGCAACGCCCTCGAGTCCGCCCGCCGCAAGGTCACCGGCGCCATCGGCCTCGGCGCGCCCGGCGAGCGCGACTTCATCAAGCGGGTCATCGGCCTGCCCGGCGACACCGTCGAGTGCTGCGACGAGCTCGGCCGGGTCAAGGTCAACGGCGTCGCGCTGGACGAGCCGTACCTGTTCGAGGACGACCACCAGCGCTTCCCCGCCCGGGTCGTGCCCGAGGGCAGCGTCTGGGTGATGGGCGACCACCGCGGCCGTTCGTCGGACTCGCGGGTGAACGGCCCCGTGCCCGAGAGCAAGATCATCGGGCGCGCGTTCGTGGTCATCTGGCCGCCGTCGCGAGTGAAGGGCCTGCCCGTCCCCGGCGAGATCGAGAACGCCGGCGTCCCCGAGCCCGGCGCCGCCGCCCAGCCCGCCCAGCCCGCCGCGCTGCCGGCCGAGCCGTGGAGCGTCGCGGCGACGCCACCGGTGCTCGGCCTCGCGGGCGCCGTTCCGCTCACGCTCCTCCGGCGCCGCCTGCGCCGCCGCCGCGCGCGCTAGTGCCGCTGCGCCGCCGCCCGGAGTACCGGGCGGTCCTGGTCGACTCCGCGTACCGCGTGCTGCTGCTGCACGTCACCGACGGCACGTCCCGCTGGTGGGAGGCGCCGGGCGAGGTCGCCGAACGCGGTGAGACCCCCGAGCACACGCTGCTGCGCGCCCTGCGCGACGAGGCCGCGGTCGCGAGCGGCGTGCGCGCGGGGCCCTGCGTGTGGCTGCGGGCCGGCCGGCGCGAGACGCGCTGGCACGTGGCCTGGCTGGACGACCCGAACGCCCCCGGCGCCGCGCCGGTCACCCGCACGACGCTCGGCGCCCGCTGGTGGACGCTGGACGAGCTCGCGTCGTCGGGGGAGACGTTCCGCCCGGAACGCCTCCCCGCGCTCGTGCCCGCCGTGGTGCGCGGCGAGTACGGCGCGCCCGTCTCTGTCTAGGCCTCCGAACGACGGCGCCGGGTCACGGCGACCGCCGCGACCGCCGCCGCCACGGCCGCCAGCGGCAGCGCCGCCGGGAGACCGGTCGCGGGGTGCGTGTCCGGACGAGTCGGCGTGGAGCCGGTACGCGGCGGCGTCTTCACCGGCGGCTGGCCCTGCGGCTTCTTGGGCGGGACCTTGCCGGCGACGAGCGGCGCGCCGCCGTTCTGCCGGACGAACGCCGGCAGCGACACGGAGCCGCCGCGGCGGGTGTCCGAGTAGCCGGCGTAGAGCATGCCCTCGTTGTCGACGTCGACCGAGAAGTAGTCGCCGAGGCGGCGGTCGGTCGCGGTCGCCTGGCAGGTCGTGCCGCCCTGGCAGATCGTGCCCTGGTGGATCGGGTCCGCCGTCATGACCGCCCGGCTGAACGACGGCTGGCGGCCGCCCGCGCAGCCCAGGCCGGTGATCGACGTGGCGCCCACGATGCGCCAGCCGTGCGTGCCGGGGGTCTCGGCGTCGTGGCCGGGCAGCTCGACGTCCGCCTCGAGCCAGGCGATGCCGACGCGGCCGTCGTCGCCGACGCCGATCCACGGCCAGATCGAGGTCTTCTCGTCGGCGTCGACGCGGATCGGCTTCGCCCAGGTCTTGCCGGCGTCCTTCGAGTACGAGTAGTAGATGCCCGCCTCGGGGCCGGTGCCGTTCTCGTCCCAGGTCATGTAGATGTTGCCGCTGGGGTCGAGGTCGAACGCCGGCCAGTGCGCGATCATGTGCACGTCGTCGTTGACGATGTTGACCTCGGGCTCGACGAGGGTCTTGAAGTCCTCGTTACGGGCGTTGCGCCACGCCGCCAGCGAGAGCTCGCTGCCGTTGTAGTGGGCCTCGTAGACGGTGCCGTTGCGCTTGTCGACGCGGATGTCGCCGAGGCCGCCCGGGTCCTTGAAGCCCGAGGTCCACGTCTTGCCGCCGTCGACCGACTTGTACATGGTGTGGCCGCTGTTCGGCTGGTAGCCGGTCTGGCCGGGGGAGTACGTGCCGCCGGGGCCGGTCGGGTTCGAGACGAGGTAGACGACGTCCTCGGTGTCGCCCTCGGTCCACTGGCGGTCGGTGAAGATGTTCGTGGTCGGGTTCTGCAGGACGTACGAACGGCCGCCGTCGGTCGACTTGGACAGCGCGACGTTGACCAGGTTGATCTCGGAGACGTAGACGTTGCCCGCCGTGTCGTAGGCGAACTCGGGGTCGGAGAACCCGGTCATCGGCGCGTTGTCCGGCGGCAGGGTGCGGTCGACGAACGACCACTCGCCGCCCTCGGTGTCGCTGAACCAGTAGTAGGTCTGGCCCTCGTAGTTCTGCCCGAACGCCGCCGTGTCGGTGTCGCCCGCGGCCGGCGTGTAGAAGTGCGTCGAGCCGGCGTGCGCGCCGTAGAGCAGCGTGCCGTCCGGGTAGGTGAACACGATCGGCTCACCGCCGGCGCGGCCGGTGTCGACGTACTTGGGCTCCTCGAACGACAGCGCCGGCGGGGCCGGGCACGTGGTGGTGTTCGCGGCCTGCGACACGCCCGCGCCGGTGACGGCGGCGGACGCGGCGAGCGCGGCGAGGAGGGGCAGTGCGACGCGGCGGGACATTCGCGCTCCTGGGTGGTCAGCAGAGGCTGTCCCTGAGGCTTCGCCGTACTGGCGCTCGGTCCCTGCCCGGCGTCGATATCCTCCGGGTCACGATGCCGCCGATGTCCGTGACCGACCTGCGCCGCGAGGCGGGGCTGTGGGCGTTCGAACGCGCCCTGCGGCGGCGCGGGTTCACCCACGTCGCCGGCGCCGACGAGGCGGGGCGGGGCGCGTTCGCCGGGCCGCTGGCCGCCGCCGCGGTGATCCTGCCGGAGGGCAGGCGCGGCCGGGTGCCCGGGCTGGCCGACTCGAAGCTGCTCACCCACGCGGCCCGCGAGGCGGCGTACGCCGAGATCGTGGACCGCGCGGTCGCCTGGTCGGTCGTCGTGATGTCGTGCGACGAGGTCGACACGATCGGGCTGCACCGCTGCAACGTGCTCGCCCTGCGCCGCGCGCTGTGGGCGTTGCAGCCGCGGCCGGACTACGTGCTGACCGACGGGTTCCCCGTGGGCGGGCTCGGCGTGCCGGGGCTGGCCATGTGGAAGGGCGACTCGGTCGCCGCCTGCATCGCGGCCGCGTCGGTGGTCGCCAAGGTGACGCGTGACCGGCTGATGGTGGAGATGGACGAGCAGTACCCGCAGTACGGCTTCGCGGCCCACAAGGGCTACGCGACGCCCGAGCACAAGGCGGCGCTGCGGCGGCACGGCCGGTGCCCGCAGCACCGGGTCTCGTTCAACACCTCGATCGGCGACAATGGCGAGGTCGTGGCCGACGATCTCGTGGGAGAGCTGCTGTGAGCGCCGAGGATCTCGAGAAGTACGAGACCGAGATGGAGCTCCAGCTCTATCGCGAGTACCGCGACATCGTGCGGCAGTTCACGTACGTGGTGGAGACCGAGCGCCGCTTCTACCTGGCGAACGCCGTCGACCTCCAGGTCCGCAACGCCGACGGCGAGGTGTTCTTCGAGATCACCATGCAGGACGCGTGGGTGTGGGACATGTACCGCCCGGCGCGGTTCGTGAAGAACGTGCGCGTGGTGACGTTCAAGGACGTCAACGTCGAGGAGCTCGAGAAGGTCGAGGGCCTCTAGGTGGGCTTCAACGCCACCCGGCGCTACCGCGGCCCGGCGACCGTCGACATCGCGATCCTCGTCGCGGGGGCGGTCGTCATCGGCGGGCTGCTGCTCTGGGCGTTCATGGGCTAGTTCCGGGGTACGCCTCCTGCCAGGAGGTACGCCATGAAGAGCAAGCACGACCCCGACGGCGTCGACCGCAAGGACGAGAGCGCCGAGGTCCACGAGAACGTCCGCACGTCCGCCGACGGCGTCGAGAGCCCCGGTGCGGAGGGCGACACCGCGACCGGCCTCATCGGCAACGGCCAGATGGTGACCGACCCCCGGTACGTGGCCCAGCGATGACCGAGGAGTGGTCCTCGACGAACCAGCAGAAGACCGAGCCGGTCCCGCCGACGCCCGCCCACTCGGGCGACGGCGTCGGCGTGCCGGACGGCGCGTCGGTCCCCGATGGGCCCGCGGGCTCCGACGCGCAGGGCGTCCCGGTGCCGTCCGAGGTGCCGGCCGAGGGCACGTCGGAGGGTGCCGTCCCGGTCGACGGCGTCCGCGTGACGGCGATCGCGCAGGAGGGGCTCGCCGACGGCGAGACCGACGTGCGCATGCCGCCAACGACCACGTTCTAGGCGTTCCGCCCCGCTTCTCCACAGATTTCCTGTCCGTCCGTTCTCCACAGGCCCCGCTTCCTAGCGTCGTTCCGGTCGCCGACCGGAGGAGCGGGGAGTGGGTGCGAAGGAAGCCGTAGGGGCGCACGGCGAGCGGGTCGCCGTACGCCACCTCGAGGACGCCGGCTACGCCGTCCTCGCGCGCAACTGGCGCTCCCGCGCCGGTGAGCTCGACGTCGTGGCCACGCGCGACGGCGTGGTCGTGTTCGTCGAGGTCAAGACCCGCCGGTCCGGCGCGTACGGGCCGCCCGCGCTGGCCGTCACGCCGCTGAAGGCGGCGCGGCTGCGGCTGCTCGCCGCCGAGTGGCTGACCGCGACGTCGTTCGGCACGTCGGTGCCGGTGCGGTTCGACGTCGTCTCGGTCGTCGTCCCGCGGTCCGGGGCGGCGGTCGTGGAGCACGTCGAGGGCGCGTTCTGATGGCGCTCGGGCGGGCGTGGTCGATCGGGCTCGTCGGCCTCGACGGGCACGTGGTCGAGGTCGAGGCGGACCTGGCGGCGGGCATCCCGGCGTTCGTCCTGATCGGGCTGCCCGACACGACGATGCAGGAGGCGCGCGACCGGGTCCGCGCCGCCGTCGTGAACTCCGGCCGCGAGTGGCCGCAGCGGCGCATCACGCTCGCGCTGTCGCCCGCCGCGCTGCCGAAGCGGGGGAGCGCGTTCGACCTGGCGATGGCGGTCGCGGTGCTGGCCGCGTCGGAGGCGGTGCCCGCGGCGGCGGCCGAGGGGATCGTGCTGCTCGGCGAGCTGTCGCTCGACGGGCGGGTGCGGCCCGTGACGGGCGTGCTGCCGGCCGCGTTCACCGCGGCGCGTGCGGGGGTGCGGCGGCTCGTGGTGCCCGCCGCGAACGTCGCCGAGGCCGCGCTCGTCCCCGGCCTCGACGTCGTGGGCGTGCCGGACCTGGCGACGTTGCTGGCGTACCTGACCGGCCAGCCCGCCGCCGTCGTGACCCCGTCCGGCGCGCCGCCCGCGCCGCCGCCGGTGGCCGACGAGCTGGACCTGGCCGACGTGCTCGGGCAGGAGCCGACGCGGCGGGCGCTGGAGATCGCCGCGGCCGGGGCGCACAACGTGTTCTTCCTCGGCCCGCCGGGCGCCGGCAAGACGATGCTCGCCGAGCGGCTGCCGACGATCCTGCCGCGGCTGTCCGGCGACGCGGCGCTGGAGGTCTCGGCGATCCACTCGGTCGCGGGGACGTTGCCGCCGGACGCGCCCCTGATCGAGGTGCCGCCGTTCCGCGCGCCGCACCACACGGCGACGCTGCCGGCGCTGGTCGGCGGCGGCTCCGGCGTCGCGCGGCCGGGCGAGGTGTCGTTGGCGCACCGGGGCGTGCTGTTCCTGGACGAGGCGCCGGAGTTCCCGACCGGGCACCTGGACGCGTTGCGCCAGCCGCTGGAGTCCGGGCTCGTGACGATCGCGCGGTCGGGCGGCGTCGCGCGGTACCCGGCCCGGTTCATGCTCGTGCTCGCCGCCAACCCGTGTCCGTGCGCGTCGGCCGGCAAGAAGGACCGCGACTGCACGTGCCCGGCCGGGGTGCGGCGGCGTTACCTCGCCCGGCTGTCCGGGCCGTTGCTCGACCGGCTCGACATCCAGGTCGACGTCGCCAACGTCACCCGCGCCGACCTCGTCGGCGCCACCCCGGCGGAGCCGAGCGTCGCCGTCCGCGAACGCGTGCTGGCCGCGCGGTCCCGCATGGCGGCGCGGTTCCGCGACCTGCCGTGGTCCGCGAACGGCGAGGTGCCCGGCCGCGAGCTGCGCCGCCGCTGGCCGTTGGCCGCCGACGTGCTCGCCCCGGCGCACGCCGCGGTCGACACCGGGCGGCTGTCCGCGCGCGGGCTCGACCGGGTCGTTCGCGTCGCCTGGACCCTCGCCGACCTCGAAGGGCGCGACGCGCCCACCGCCTCCCACGTACGCCGTGCCGTCTCCCTCCGAAAGGTGATCTCGCATGACCTCTGAGCCGCCGCTGCACCCGCCCGCGCCGCCGGATCCGTTGGACCCGCCCGCCCGGGCCAGCGACGAACGCCGCCTCGCGTGCGCCGCCCTGTCGCGCGTCGTCGCGGTGGACGACCCGGCGTTCCGCGCGGTGTACCCGCGCCTCGCGCCCGAGGAGGTGTGGGCGCGGCTGCGCGCCGGCGCGGGCCTGCCGGAGGCGTTGCTCGCCGCGACCCGCAAGGCCGTGGCGGCGGCCGACCCGGCGCGCGACCTCGACACCGCCGCCGGGCTCGGCGCCCGGCTGGTCTGCCCGGGCGACGCCGAGTGGCCGTCGTCCCTCGACGACCTGGGGGACCGCGTTCCGGTCGCGCTGTGGGCCCTCGGCCCGGTGTCGCTGGTCGAGGCGACCGCGCACTCGGTGTCGATCGTCGGCAGCCGCGCGGCGACGCCGTACGGCAACCAGGTGGCCGGCGAGATCGCCGTCGAGATCGGCGACCGCGGCTGGGCGACCGTCTCCGGTGGCGCGTACGGCATCGACGCCGCGACGCACCGCGGCTCGCTGGCCGCCGGCGCGGTGACCGTCGCGGTGCTCGCGTGTGGCGTCGACGTGTCGTACCCGAGCGGCAACCGGAAGCTGTTCGCCGACATCGCCAGCGAGGGGCTGCTGGTCAGCGAGTGGGCGCCCGGCGCGTCGCCGACCCGGCTGCGCTTCCTGTGGCGCAACCGGGTCATCGCGGCGTTGAGCCGCGGCACGGTCGTCGTGGAGATGGGGCACCGCAGCGGCGCGCGGCGGACCTGCGCCGAGGCGGCGCGGCTCGGCCGCTACGTGATGGCCGTGCCCGGCCCGGTGACGTCGCCCGTGTCGGTCGGGTGCCACGCGCTGCTGCGGGCGCGCGAGGCGGAGTGCGTCACCTCGGCCGACGAGGTGCTCGAGCTCGTGTCGCGGCTCGGCGACGTGCCGGCGGCGCCGGAGCCACCGGCGAAGGCGCGCGACCGCGTCGGGCGAGACGCGCAACGGGTGCTCGACGCGCTCGACGTCCTGGAGTTCCTCACCGTCGAGCAGATCGCGGCCGCCAGCCAGCAGGACCCGACCGCCGTCGAGGTGCTGCTCGAAGCGCTGGTCGAGCACGACCTGGCGATCTGTCACGCCGGCCGGTACCGGCTGGGGCCGGTCGCGTTGGAGGGGGTGCGCCGTTCTGCCTGAGTCTCGAACGGTCCCGCCGGTGACGTTCCGCGAGCCGCCGCCGCTCGCCGGCTCGAACGCGGGGCCGCCGGCCGACTCCGGCGCGGCCGAGTGCGGCGCGGGCGCGCCGACCGATCCGCGCGCCGGGCCGTGGGCCGGTCCGCGCACCGAGCCGCGGCCGCCGCTCTGGCTGCTCGACGTGGACGGCGTGCTCAACGCCGTCGCGTCCCAGCCGCGCGGCTGGGCGCAGTGGCGCCACGGCGAAGCCGTCGCCGACGGCGTTCCCTGGCCCATCCGGTACGCCCCCGCGCTCATGCGCGCCATCCGCCGGCTGCACGAGCACCGGCTGGTCGAGTGCCGCTGGCTCACCACGTGGGGCGACGCGGCGAACGACGAGCTCCGCCGCCTCCTCGACCTGCCACCGTTCGCGGTCGTGCCCGCACCCGCCGCGCCTGCTCCTCCGCGCGGCCCGGAAGGGGCCGGAGACCCGGCCGAACCCGGGGAGTTGCCGGGCGCGCGCGAGGACTCTCCGGCCGATCGCCCGGACTCCCACGCCGCGTTCGCGGGCGGGGTCGCGGGCGACGGCGGCACGTGGTGGAAGCTCGCCGCCGCCCGCGCCCTCCTCGCCGGCGAGCCGCGGCGGCCGCTGGTCTGGACCGACGACGAGCTCCGCCTGCACCCCGCGGCAGCGGCGTGGGCGAGGTCGCGCGGCGCGCGTTCGCTGCTGCTGTCCCCGCGACCCGAACGCGGCCTCACGCCGCGCGACCTGCGCGAGATCGAGCTGTTCTGCCACCCGCGCACCCGCTGATCCCGCCCGCCCTACGGCGCTGATCCCCCCGCCCTACGGCGCGGCGCCTGCCCCGCCCTACGGCGCGGTCCCTGCCCCGCCCTACGGCGCGGCGCCTGCCCCGCTCTACACGACCGCCCCTCCCGCGGCGCCGCGCTCCAGCCAGCCTCTCGGCGGCGCGTCCCGCGGTCACCGACGCGTGGCGCCTTGCAATCCCGACCGCCCACACCGAAGGTCGCCTCATGGCCGCCGAGACGCCCCCGCCCCCGCTGCCGGACGGGCTGGCGGCGGCGCTGGAGGCGTTCCGGCGTCACCTCGCCGCCGAACGCGGCCTCTCCGCCCACACGGTCGCCGCCTACACCGGCGACGTGGCCAGCCTGCTCGACCACGCGTCCCGGCTCGGCGCCGCCGCCCTGGACGACATCGATGCGTCGGCGCTGCGGTCTTGGCTCGCCCGGCTCCACTCGTCCGGCTACGCCCGCTCGACGCTGGCCCGGCGTTCGTCGGCGGCGCGGGTGTTCTTCGCGTTCGCCGTCCGCCGCGGCCTGGCCGCAACGGACCCGGCGGGGCGGC
The DNA here is from genome assembly GCA_036382875.1 of Mycobacteriales bacterium. Lineage (GTDB taxonomy): Bacteria > Actinomycetota > Actinomycetes > BP-191 > BP-191 > BP-191. Next base: position 41,908 of record DASVPJ010000043.1, on the reverse strand, counting down.
TCGCCACCCCGAAGGCGGACCGCCGCCTCCCGCGCGTGCTCACCCAGTCGGAGGCGGCGGACCTCGTCGCCCTCCCGCCCGCGGACGACCCGGTCGGGCTGCGCGACCGCGCGCTGCTCGAGCTGCTCTACGCGACCGGCATCCGCGTCGGCGAGCTGTGCGCGCTGGACGTGGACGACCTCGACACCGGCCGCCGCGTGGTCCGGGTGCTCGGGAAGGGATCGAAGGAGCGGACGGTTCCCTACGGAGTGCCCGCCGCTCGCGCGCTCGACAGGTGGCTGTCCACTGGCCGCCCCGCCCTTGTCGTGGCAGGGGCCGGGCCGGCGCTGTTCCTCGGCGCCCGCGGCGGCCGCATCGATCCGCGGGCGGTACGTCGCCTCGTACACGGGTATCTGAAGGAACTGAGCGGCCCCGACCTCGGGCCGCACGGGTTGCGTCACTCGGCCGCAACCCACCTGCTCGAAGGCGGAGCTGACTTGAGAAGCGTCCAGGAGCTACTCGGGCACGCTACGCTCGCTACAACGCAGATCTACACGCATGTGTCCGCTGACCGACTGAAGGCTTCCTATGACCAAGCCCACCCCCGAGCCTGACGACGCGAGCGCGTCGGGCACGACCGCGACGACGTCGCGGCGCCGGGGGGGCGCGGCCGTGGACGTCGACCGCGCGGAGGTCGACAACGCGATCGCCGAGCTGTGGCGCGAGTTCAAGGAGTCCGGCGACGCGGCGCTGCGCGAGCGGCTGATCCTCCACTACTCGCCCCTGGTGAAGTACGTCGCCGGCCGCGTCGGCGTCGGCCTGCCGCCGAACATCGAGCAGGCCGACCTCGTCTCGTACGGCATCTTCGGGCTGATCGACGCGATCGAGAAGTTCGACCTGGCGCGGGCGATCAAGTTCGAGACGTACGCGATCAGCCGGATCAAGGGCGCGATCATCGACGAGCTGCGCGCGATCGACTGGATCCCGCGCTCGGTCCGCTACAAGGCGCGCGAGGTCGAGAAGGCGTACGCGGCCCTGGAGACGCGGCTGTTCCGCACCCCGACCGAGGCCGAGGTCGCCTCCGAGCTGAACATCTCGCTCGAGGACCTCCACCAGATCTTCAGCCAGGTGTCGTTCGTCAACGTCGTCGCGCTGGACGAGCTCCTCAACGTCGGCGGGGAGCGTGGCGACAAGCTGTCGCTCGTCGACACGCTGGAGGACACCCGCGCCGAGGACCCGGTGATGGCGTTCGAGACGGAGGAGACGAAGTACCTCCTCGCGCGCGCCATCAACACGCTCCCCGAGCGGGAGAAGATCGTCGTCACGCTCTACTACTACGAGGGCCTGACGCTCGCGGAGATCGGCCAGGTGCTGGGCGTCACCGAGAGCCGCATCTGCCAGATGCACACGAAGGCCGTGCTACAGCTCCGCGGCAAGCTCGCCGACCAGCGCGACTGACCCTGCGGGCGCCGTCCGGCCGGAGCGGCGCGGGAGGGCGTGACGGGCCGGCTCACGGCGACGCTCGCGCGGGCGCCGAACGCCGGGCGCGACGGCGACCCGAGAGCGCGGCGAGACCGAGGACCGCCACGGGTGCCGCACGGGCGACGGCCGCGATCCCACGCGGGCGCGGTGCCGCCGGTGCCGGTGGCCGTGGCGGCGCAGGCGGCGGCACGGTCGCGAGATGGGCGGCCCCGGCCGCAGGGGCGGCGGGGCCGGACGCGGCGGCCTGCGGGGCCGGGTCCGCGGGCGGGACCGGAACGAGCCGGCTCGGCCCGGCGAGCAGGCGCAGCGGGTCGAGGTACTCCTCGCCGCGCAGCAGTCCCCAGTGCAGCAGCCCGTCGGGAGACGTGGTGCCTTCGTGCCCGGCATCGAGCAACGCGACCTCCTCGCCGACCGCGACGGCGGTGCCGACCGCGACGAGCGGCGTCACCGGCTCGTACGTCGTCCGCAACGCGCCGTGCGTGACGACCAGCACGCCGCGCAGCGCGAGCGTGCCCGCGTAGGTGACGGTGCCGGCGCCGGCGGCGCGGACGACGGCGCCGTCGTAGGAGGCCAGGTCGACGCCGCGGTGCCCGGCGCCCCAGCGCACCTCCGGCGGGTCGAACCCGCGGCGGACGACGAGCGGCCCGTCCAGCGGCGCGACCCAGCGGCCGCCGTCGGCCGAGGCCGGGAGGCCGGGCAGGACGAGGAGGGCGAGGAGCGCGAGGAGTAACGGCATGCGTCCAGGCTGGCGGGGAGAGCCTGTGGACAACGGACGGACAGGGGATCTGTGGACAACGGCGCCCCGGAGCCCCGGGAACGCGGCGCCGCGCGGTGCCGCGAGAAGGGTCCTAGCTCGGCGGCGGCTGCGACACGTTGCTCAGGCGGACCAGGCGGAAGTTCGGCGCGTACCACCGCACGTTGTCGTGCTGCCACGAGGTCGGGCAGCAGTTCGGGGCGCCGTTCGAGTAGTCGGCGACGTACGTCGAGACGTAGCCGCGGGACCGCACGTAGATCTGCGCGTGGCTGCCCTCGGGGTGGTGCCCGGCGAGCCGCATCGGTGACGCCCGCCGCCAGGTGACGAGGTCGTAGCCGGCGTACGTGCCCGACCCGCGGAACGTCACGACGACGACCAGCGTGTCCCGCGTCTGGCCGGTCAGGGAGCCGGTCCGGACGTCCACGCCCGCCCACTGCCCGGGCTCGCCGATGCCGACGTAGGTGAGCGAGTCGGTGCCGTTGCGCAGCCGCTGGTAGACGCGCACGACGATGCGCGGCTCGTCGGCGCCGGGCAGCGTGTGCTGCTCGCGCCCGGTGATCCACGTGGCCACGCCGCCCGGCATCGCGACGACGCCGCACGCGACGTCGTCCAGGTCGGGGTCGTGGACGGCGCAGCCGTTCTCGGGATCGGGGGCGGTGAGGTTCTCGTCCTCGCTGGGCTGGAGGTACGCGTTCCGCGTCGTGAGCACGGTGCCCGGCGGCGGCGTGGGTCGCGGGGGCGTCGGCGACGGCCGGGTCGGGGTCGGCGACGGCCGCGGCGTCGGCGACACGGTCGGGCGGGCCGACGGCGAGGGCGAGGGCGAAGGCGACACGGACGGCGTGGCGGACGGCGACGCCGAGGTCGGCTGCGCGGTCGTCGCGGTGGCCTGCGGCGGCGACTTCTCCGGCGAGCACCCCGCCACCGCGACGAACGCCGCGATCCCGCACGCGACCCACCGACGCACCCTCATGAGCCCTCCCCGGGCGACTTTGGCCGAACCTGCCCCCCGACGGCCGAAGGCACCGTACCGTCGCGGAACGGACACGTGGGAGAGCGGAGCGCGAAATGTCCACCGACGCCGGCCCCCCGCCCGGCCAGACCCCCGACGCCGCCGACCGCGCCGCGGGCATGGTGCAGAACGTCACCGGCCGGCTCGCCCGCGCCGCCGCGCAGGCCAGCGACGAGCTGAGCGGCCGGGTGCCCGGCCGGTCGATCGCGGTCGTCGGCTACGCCGTCCTGCTGCTCGCCGTCCTCCTCGACGTCGTCCCCGGCAGCCACGGCGGGCGGTACACGTCGTTCGGCTGGAAGGCGACGCGGCTCGGGCACTTCTGGGACCTGGTGATCCCGCTGCTCGCCGGCGCCGCGCTCTACCGCCGGCTCACCGCGCGCGGGAGCGACGACCACCCGGCCCTGCCCGCCGCGGTCGCGACGCTCGCCGCGGCGCAGGCGTACCTGCTGCTCGACCTCTCGATGATCCCGCTGCTCGTCCTCGCGGCCGCGGTGATCCTGGTCTACGACGCCGCCCGCACCGGCCTCCTCCGCGCCGGCCTCGACGCCGCGGCCACGACTCTCGAACGCATCCCCGCCCGCACGACCACGGGCGTCGCGCTCGTGCTCGTGGCGCTCGCGCTGTCGATGCTGCCCGGCAGCGCGTCGCTGCTCGGCGGCGTCGTGACGCTCGGCGTCGACGTGACCGGCAAGACGTGGGCCGCGCTCCTCGTCCTCGGCGGCGTCGCGGCGGTCGCGGTCCAGCACCGCGACGACTGGTGGCGCGACTGGTACGTCGGCGGCTACGTCCTCACGGCGCTCGCCTGGGCCGTCGTGCTGTTCAACCTCAGCCTCGTCCCGCTGCTCTGGCTGGCCGGCGCGGTCATCGCGGCGTACGACCGCTACGCCGTCGCCAGAGCCCGCACGAACGGCGCCCTCACGCTGCGCCGCCTCACCGAGGGCCCGCGGCTGCTCGTCCTGGCCGGCGTCCCGCTCTGCGTCGCCGCGATGTCGCTGACCTGGTCGCACGTCGCCACAGCCGGGTACTTCATGGGCGGCTACGAGTCGTCGTACTCCAGCTACTACGGCGGCTACGTCGGCACGTACAACTTCACCAAGTACTACATGCCGGGCCTGCACGCCTCGAACACCGGCTTCGCCACCGGCCCGTCCGCCTTCCGCGTCGGGCCGCTCGTCGTCGCCGCGCTGCTCGCGCTGCTGGTCGCCGCCGTGTACACCTCGACCCGCCCGGTGCCCGCCTGGGGCTACGTCGCCCCGGCCGCGGTCACGGCGCTCGTGGCGCTGTGGTGGCTGCTGCACGTGGACACCGAGTGGGGGCCGTGGGCGTTCGCGGCCGGTCTCGCGGCGATCGCGCTGGCCACGGTGTCGGTGGCACTCCCTGCGGTCCGCGCGCGGACCGCCGCACCGGCTCCCTGAGGGACCGGCTACACTACCGATCGGCGGCTCCGGCGACGGGGCCGACCTCGCATGTCCGCGCCCGCCCCGGCGGGAGGCGCCTCGGTCCGGCGACAGCCGGCACGCACCCACGGCGGACATCAGGGCGGCGTACAACCCGTACGTCGCGACGAACCGAGCAAGCCCGCGTGCCGGAACGGCGCCGGGCGGGAAAGGCGCGTGCGGCCATGGCCGTCGTCACCATGAAGCAGCTCCTCGAGAGCGGCGTGCACTTCGGGCACCAGACCAAGCGCTGGAACCCGAAGATGAAGCGCTACATCTTCACCGAGCGCAACGGCATCTACATCATCGACCTCCAGCAGACGCTGTCGTACATCGACCGCGCCTACGAGTTCGTCAAGGAGACGGTCGCGCACGGCGGCTCGATCCTGTTCATCGGGACGAAGAAGCAGGCGCAGGAGGCCATCGAGAAGGAGGCCCAGCGCGTCGGCATGCCGTACGTCAAGGAGCGCTGGCTCGGCGGCATGCTCACCAACTTCTCGACCGTCTACAAGCGGCTCCAGCGTCTCAAGGAGCTCGAGATGATCGAGCAGACCGGCGGCGCCAACGTCATGACCAAGAAGGAGAACCTCGTCCTCTCCCGCGAGAAGGCGAAGCTCGAGCGCACCCTCGGCGGCATCCGCGACATGCAGCGGACCCCGAGCGCGGTGTGGGTCATCGACACCAAGAAGGAGCACATCGCCGTCGGCGAGGCGCGCAAGCTCGGCATCCCGGTCGTCGCGATCCTCGACACCAACTGTGACCCCGACGAGGTCGACTTCCCGATCCCGGGCAACGACGACGCGATCCGTTCGGCGACGCTGCTCACCCGCGTCATCGCCGACGCCGTCGCCGAGGGCCTGATGCAGCGCGCGTCCGCCAACGCCAACGCCGGCCGCGGCGAGGACAAGCCGAACGTCGACGGCCAGCTCGCCACCGACGAGCCGCTCGCCGACTGGGAGCTCGAGCTGCTGAAGACCGGCCAGCAGGCCGACGCCGCGCCGGCCGCGCCCGCCGCACCGGCCGAGGCCGCCCCCGCCGCACCCGCCGAGGCCGCTTCCGCCGCCGACGCGCCGACGGAGGCCCCCGCCGCCGAGGCCGCCGCGCCCGCCGCGCCTGCCGAGGCCGCCGAGGCCGCGCCGTCCGGCGACGCCCCCACCGCCTGACCCAGACAGAACCCGACCAGAGGAATCACCGTGGCCGAGATCACCGCTGCCGACGTCAAGCGCCTCCGCGAGGCCACCGGCGCCGGCATGATGGACTGCAAGAAGGCGCTCGAGGAGTCGAACGGCGACTTCGACGCGGCCGTCGACCTGCTCCGTACCAAGGGCATGGCGAAGGCCGCGAAGCGCGGCGCCGAGCGCACCGCCTCCAACGGCCTCGTCGCCGCGAGCGAGGGCGCGCTCATCGAGCTGGCCTGCGAGACCGACTTCGTGGCGAAGAACGAGCAGTTCCAGCAGCTCGCCGCCGACATCGCCGCGCACGCCGCGTCGAGCGGCATCGGCGAGGTCGAGAAGCTGCTCGACGAGACGCTCGCCGACGGCAAGACGGTGCGCGAGAACGTCGAGTCCCTCAACGCCGTCATCGGCGAGAAGATCGAGCTGCGCCGCGCGGTGGTGTTCGAGGGCCAGGTCGCCTCGTACATGCACCGCCGGGCGAGCGACCTGCCGCCGCAGGTGGGCGTGCTCGTGGAGTTCGAGGGCGACGACCTCAACGCCGCCCGCGGCGCCGCGATGCAGATCGCCGCGATGCGCGCGCAGTACGTCACCCGCGACGAGGTGCCGGCCGACGTGATCGAGCGCGAGCAGCGCGTCGCCGAGGCCACCGCCCGCGAGGAGGGCAAGCCCGACGCGGCGCTGCCGAAGATCGTGGAGGGCCGGGTGAACGGCTTCTACAAGGAGGTCGTCCTCACCGAGCAGTCGTCGGTCCAGGACAGCAAGAAGACCGTGAAGCAGATGCTCGACGAGGCCGGCGTGACCGTGAAGCGGTTCGTCCGGTTCGAGGTCGGGCAGGCGTAGTCGTATGCCTGACGAGCCGCGCTGGTCCCGCGTCCTCCTCAAGATCTCCGGCGAGGCGTTCGCGGGATCGGAGCCGCTCGGCATCGACCCGAACGTCGTCGCGACGATCGCGAACGAGGTGTGCGCCGTCGAGGGCGTGCAGGTCGCGATCGTCGTCGGCGGCGGCAACATGTTCCGCGGCGCGGCGCTGGAGAAGGCCGGCATGGACCGGCCGCGCGCGGACTACATGGGCATGCTCGCCACGGTGATCAACTGCCTGGCGCTCCAGGACGCCCTGGAGAACCGCGGCATGGAGACCCGGGTGCAGACCGCGATCCAGATGGGCCAGATCGCGGAGCCGTACATCCCGCGGAAGGCGATCCGCCACCTGGAGAAGGGGCGGGTCGTCATCTTCGGCGCCGGCATGGGCGCGCCGTACTTCTCGACGGACACGACGGCCGCGCAGCGCGCGCTGGAGATCGGCGCGGAGGCGGTGCTCAAGGGCACCCAGGTGGACGGCGTCTACGACGACGACCCGCGCACCAACGCCGACGCGGTCCGCTACGACTCCGTGGACTACTCGGAGGTCCTCGCGCGCGGCCTCAAGGTGATGGACGCCACCGCGATCAGCCTCTGCATGGACAACGACCTGCCGATCGTCGTGTTCGACCTGATGACGCCGGGCAACATCGGCCGTGCCGTGCGCGGTGAGAAGATCGGCTCGATCGTCTGCCCGAACGACCCCGCCTGACCAAGGGAGAACGCCGTGATCGACGACACCCTCCTCGAAGGCGAGGAGAAGATGGAGAAGGCCGTCTCCGTCTGCCGCGACGAGCTCGCGACGATCCGTACGGGCCGCGCGACGCCGGCCATGTTCAGCAAGATCACGGCCGACTTCTACGGCACCACGACGCCGCTGTCGCAGATGGCGTCGATCACCGTGCCGGAGCCGCGCATGGCGGTGGTGAAGCCGTACGACAAGTCCTCGCTCGGCGCGATCGAGAAGGCGATCCGCGACAGCGACCTCGGCGTCAACCCGACGAACGACGGCACGCTCATCCGGATCGTCCTCCCGCAGCTCACGGAGGAGCGCCGCAAGGACCTCATCAAGGTCGCGCGGCACAAGGCGGAGGAGGGGCGCGTCGCGATCCGTTCGGTGCGCCGGCACGCGAAGGACGCGCTCGACAAGCTGGCCCGCGACGGCGAGGCCGGCGAGGACGACGTACGCCGGGCCGAGAAGGAGCTCGAGGACCTGACGCACAAGTACGTCGGGCAGGTCGACGACCTCCTCAAGCACAAGGAGGCGGAGCTGCTCGAGGTCTGACGGCCTCGTACGCGCTCCGCGCCGCCATGTCCGTCGCCGAGGTACCGAGCCCCGCGGAGGTACCGGACGTCGACGAGCAGCCGGTCCCGAGCAAGGCCGGCCGCAACCTCCCCGCCGCGATCGCCGTCGGCCTCACCCTCGGCGCGCTGATCCTCGGCACGCTGTTCACCGAGCGGCGGATCTTCGCCGTCGTCATCGCGGTCGCCATCGGCGTCGCGATCCTGGAGCTCACCCGGGCGCTGCGCGAGAACGGCATGAACGCCGCCCGCACGCCGTTGCTCGTCGGCGCCGCGGTGACGATCGGCGCGGCGTACCAGCGGGGCTCGACCGCGCTGCTGTTCGGCCTCGTCGCGACCTGCCTCGCCTGCCTGGCCTGGCGTCTCGGCGACGGCGGCCCGGGAGTGCTGCGCGACTGGACGGCGAGCGTGTTCGTCGCGGTGTACGTGCCGTTCCTCGCCGGGTTCGCGGCGATGATGACCGCGCCGGCGAACGGCCCCGCGCGCATCGTGTCGTTCATCGCGACGACCGTGTGCAGCGACGTCGGCGGCTACGTCGCCGGCGTGCTCAAGGGGCGCCACCCGATGGCGCCGAGCGTCTCGCCGAAGAAGACGTGGGAGGGCTTCGCCGGGTCCACGGTCGCGTGCGTCGTGTGCGGGGTCGCGGTGGTCTCGACCGTCATGGAGATCGCGTGGTGGCAGGGCGTGCTGTTCGGCCTCGCGGTCGTCGTCGCCGCGACCGTCGGCGACCTCGGCGAGTCGCTCGTCAAGCGCGACGTCGGCATCAAGGACATGGGCCACCTGCTGCCCGGCCACGGCGGGATCATGGACCGGCTCGACTCGCTGCTCGTGGTCGCGCCGGTGGCGTGGCTGCTGCTCACCGCGTGGGCGCCGCTGCGATGACGTCGTTGCCGCTCGTCTTCGAGGCGCCGCGGCGTGGCAAGCCCCCGCGTCACCTCGCCGACCTCTCCGGGCCCGAACGCCGCGCCGCCGTCGAGGCGCTGGGGCACCGGGCGTTCCGCGCCGGGCAGCTCTCGCGCTGGTACTTCACCGCGCTGGAGGACGACCCGGCCCGGATGACCGACCTGCCCGCCGCCGTGCGCGAGGAGCTGGTGGCGGCGTTGCTGCCGCCGTTGCTCGCGCCGGTGCGCCACGTCGAGGCCGACGCCGGCGCGACGCGGAAGACGTTGTGGCGGCTGCACGACGGCGCGCTCGTCGAGTCGGTCCTGATGCGCTACCCGGACCGCAACACCGTGTGCGTCTCGTCGCAGGCCGGCTGCGGGATGGCGTGCCCGTTCTGCGCGACGGGGCAGGGCGGGCTGACCCGCAACATGAGCGCCGCCGAGATCGTCGACCAGGTCGTCGCGTCCGCGCGGATGCTCGCGCGGTCGGAGCTGCCCGGCGGTCCGGGCCGCGTCTCGAACGTCGTCTTCATGGGCATGGGCGAGCCGCTCGCCAACTACCACGCGGTCGTCGGCGCCGTTCGCCGGCTGTCCGAGGACGTCGGGATCTCGCAACGTTCGATCACCGTGTCGACGGTGGGGCTGGTGCCGGCGATTGAGCGGCTGGCGGACGAGGGCTTGAACGTCACGCTGGCGTTGTCGTTGCACGCGCCGGACGACGAGCTGCGCGACACGCTCGTTCCGGCCAACACCCGCTGGAAGGTGGGGGAGGCGCTCGACGCCGCGTGGGCGTACGCCGCGCGGACCAAGCGGCGGGTGAGCATCGAGTACGCGCTGATCCGCGACGTGAACGACCAGCCGTGGCGCGCGTCGATGCTCGGCGACCTGCTGCGCGGGCACCTCGTGCACGTCAACCTCATCCCGCTCAACGAGACGCCCGGCTCGGAGTGGACGGCGAGCACGCCGGCCGCGCAGCGGGAGTTCGTGCGGCGGATCGCCGCGGCGGGCGTTCCGGTGACCGTGCGGGACACCCGGGGGAGCGACGTCGCCGCCGCCTGCGGCCAGCTCCGCGCCGAGGCCTAGCCGAACCCGCCCCCGCAACCCGCGCGCCCCCCCGGGTGTGTGAGCGTTTCCTGCAGCGAAGTCGTCATGGCACGCGTTCGCTGCAGGAAACGCTCACCGGGGCCGCGGGCGGGGCCGGGCGGGGGCCGCCGGCCGGGGCCCCCCGCGGGCCGCGCGGGCCCGGGCGGGGCGGGGCCCGGGCGGTACGGCGCGCGCATAGCATCGCGGCCGTGCGCCTCCTCGTCCTCGGTGACTCGACGGCGTTCCACGGGCCGAGCCAGGCGGAGCTGCTCACGCACCCCGGCCTCTTCCCGAACGTCCTCGCCCGCCTGCTCGGCGCGCACGTCGACGTCCAGGCGCGGCTCGGCTGGACCGCCCAGGACGCGTGGTGGGCCATCACCCGGGACCCGTACGTCTACTCCGTCCTGCTGCCGAACGCCGACGTCGTCGTTCTGGCGCTCGGCGGCATGGACCACCTGCCGGCCAGCCTCCCGCGCTACCTGCGGACCGGCCTCGACTACATCCGGCCCGGCCCGGTCCGACGCACAGCGAAGCAGGCGTTCCACCGCGCCAACCCGTACGTCGTCCGCGCGACCCGCGGCCGGATGCGAACGCTGCCGCAGCACGTGACGCTGCACAACCTCGACCGCATCGTGGACGCCATCCGCGCCACGCACCCCGGCACGCAAGTCGTCGGCATCGTCCCGCCGCCGTTCGACGCGGAGTACTACGGCCACGTCACCCGCACGCACGCCCCCGCGGTCGAGGCGCACCGCGCGTGGGGCGAGCGCAAGGGCGTGCCGCTCGCCGACCTGCACGAGGTCGTCCAGCCGCACCTCGACAGCGGCGACATGAACCCGGACGGCATGCACTGGTCGTGGGCCGCCCACGAGGACGTCGCCAAGGCGATCGCCGCCCTGATCGTCACTGAATAGGCCGAACGGAGTCATTTGCCTGACCTGTCTAGCCGTGCGGCTAGCGACCACGTAGCGTGAGGGGTCCACCCTGAAGGGACGCCGCATGATCATGTCCAGGCTCCGTATGCCGCTCGTGGGAGCCGCCGCCGTCGCGCTCAGCGTCGGCGCCGCGAACGTCGGCACGCCGACCGCCGCGAGCAGGCCCGAGGTCCGCAACCGCCAGTACGTCGAGCGCGCCCGCATGGTCGCCGGCGCGCCGAGCAAGGAGGGGGACGAGGCCCGCATCGCCGCGGAGCAGTACGCCCTCGCCCGCACCGCCCCCGGCGTCGTCGCGCCCGGCGCGTACGACGCCGCGTGGACGCAGATGAAGTCGCTGCCGACGCTGCCCGGCTCGTGGACCGAGGTCACGAGCAAGCCGTACGACGCCGACGACCCGCGCTACCGCGACCCCGAGTTCTCCAACTCCGGCGGCGGCGCGGACGTCGTGTCCGGCCGCGTCACCGGCGTCGCGGCCAGCGGCAGCTTCGTCTACGCGGGCGGCGCCGACGGCGGCGTGTTCCGCTCCGCCGACGGCGGCGCGACCTGGACGCCGATCTCCGACGGCCTCCCGACGCTCTCGGTGGGCGACCTGCGGCTCGCGCCCGACGGCGCGCTGTGGCTCGCGACCGGCGAGGGCAACACCGGCTCGACGTCGTACGTCGGCTCCGGCGTCTACCGCCTCACCAACCCGACCGCCGGCGTCTTCACCGAGTCGACGCGGGTCGGCGACGCCGCCAACGGCACCAACCCGCTGGCGGGCCTGTTCATCAACAAGATCCGCTTCGACGACCAGGGCAACGCCTACGCCGCCACCTCGCGCGGCCTCTGGCGGCACTCCGCCACGTCGGCGTCGGGCGCGTGGACGCGGCTCATCAACCCGGGCCCGCAGTCGGACCCGTACAGCGGCATCGTCAACGACGTCGCGATCCGTCCCGGCTCGCAGGGCAGGGAGATCGTGGCGAACGCCGCCTGGCGCGGCTACGCGGCCTACAACGGCTTCTACGTCTCCAAGGACGGCGGCGCGACGTTCGCCAAGGTCAACCCGACCGGCTCGATCAACGGCAACCGCGTCGGCAACGCCGAGCTGGAGTACTCCGCCGACGGCAAGAAGCTCTACACGGTCGTCGAGGACACCACGATGTACCTGCAGAGCGTGCAGAGCGGCGGCAGCGTCCTGATGGGCGTGTTCGTCTCGCCGACCGGCTCGGCGACGGGCCCGTGGAAGACGATCGCCGAGACCCGCACGCTCGCCGCGTCCGGCTCCGCGCTGCGGACGAACGCCGCCAACAAGGGCTACGGCCCCGGCGTGCAGGCCTGGTACAACAACTTCATCGCGGTCGACCCGCAGAACTCCGACCACGTGTTCCTCGGTCTCGAGGAGGTCTACGAGACCCGCGACGGCGGCGCGAACTGGAAGACCATCGGGCCGTACTGGAACTTCGACTTCGCCTGCTGGCACTACCTCGAGTCGAAGAACACCTGCCCGGTCACGACGCACTCCGACCAGCACGCGATCGCGTTCGGCGGCGGCAACGTCTACGTCGGCAACGACGGCGGCCTCTACACGCGGCCGAAGAACAGCCTCGCGGTCAACGCCGAGGGCCACGCCACCGACTGGCGCAGCCTCAACGCCGGCCTGCGCACGCTGCAGTACTACTCGGTCGGCACCGGCTGGGTGGACACCGACGGCAACGGCACGATCGACGCGACCGACAAGGCGAAGGGCGTCGCGGTCGCCGGCGGCCTGCAGGACAACGGCGGCTCGCTGCTGCTGCCCGGCGCGGCCACCATGGTGAGCCCGTTCGGCGGCGACGGCGGCGACATCATCGTCGACCCCGACAACGGCTGCCGGATCCTCGACGAGTACGTCTACCTGATGCTGTGGGTCACGACGAACTGCGGCCGCAGCGACGGCTCGAAGCCGGCCATCGTCGACGTCACGGTGCCGGACCCGTCGCCGCGGTTCACCGCGCCGTTCCGCGCGGACAACACGAACAAGGACCACTGGGTCGCCGGCGGCCAGATGATCTGGACCTGGGACAAGGGCTTCGAGATCGACGAGCCCGCCGACTGGACCGCGCGCTACGACACGGGCGTGGGCCACAGCATCACCGGCCTGTCCAGCCAGAACGGCGTCGTGTGGGCCGGCTGGTGCGGCGGCTGCAACCCGGGCGGCACGTTCGCCCGCGGCGTCGTGACCAACTACGGCGGCACGTACCACCAGGTCACGCTGCCCGCCGCGATGCCGAACCGCTACATCTCCAACGTCGTCGTCGACCCGAACGACGCCGACGGCTCGACCGCGTGGGTCGTGTTCAACGGCTTCTCGCGGCGGTTCACCGAGGGCCCGGGCGCGAACGTCGGCCACCTCTGGAAGACCACCGACGGCGGCGTCACGTGGACCGACGCGAGCGGCAACCTGCCGGACGTCCCGGCGGACGACCTCGTGGTCACGCCCGCCGGCACGCTGGTGCTCGGCACCGACCTCGGCACGCTGGTGTCGACCGACGGCGGCGCGCACTGGATGCGGCTCGGCTCGAACCACCCGCTGACGACCGTCATGGACCTGCACGTCGGTCCGGACGGCAAGCTGTACAGCGCGACGCACGGCCGCGGCATCTGGAGCATCCCGCTGCCCGCGTGACGGTGAGTAGCTGAACGAGAGCCCCCGGTGGTGGTCACCGGGGGCTCTCGGCCGTTCGGGGCGCCCGTATCGGATGCTTTGGTCCCGGACTTGATGGTCACTTCGGATGGTTTCCTCGCCTGGGCCTGTTGACGCGCTGTGACGTTGCCTACGGTCGAAGGGACGCGGCGTGTGCCCGCGGCCGAGAGGACAACCCCCATGCCCTACTCCCTTCGCCGGCGACTCCTCGTCGCGGCGACGGCGGCGTCGGCGGCCACCGCCGCGGCGCTCACCTCAGGAACGGCCGGCGTCACCAGCGCCGCCGCTCCCGCGACGCGCGGCGTGCGCCAGCAGGCCGGCGCCCCCGGCGACGAGTCGGCGGAGCTGCGCGCGGCGTTCGCGCAGTTCTACGGCGCCCGCACCGCACCCGGCCCGGGCAACATCGCGCCGGGCGCGTACACCGCGGCGTACCAGCACGTGATGGGCATGCCCGTCGCGCCGGCGTCGTGGACCGAGGTCACGACGAAGCCGTACAACGCCGACCACCCCGACTACCGCGACTACGTGAGCAACTCCGGCGGCGGCGCCGGGTACGTCACCGGCCGCGTCGTCGGCCTCGCCGTCGACGGGAGCTACGTCTACGCCGGCGGTGCGCAGGGCGGCGTGTTCCGCTCCGCCGACGGCGGCCAGACGTGGACCTCCATCAGCGACGCGCTGCCCGCGCTCGCGACCGGGGACCTGCGGGTCAACCCCGTCGACCACTCGCTGTGGCTCGCCACCGGCGAGGCGAACTTCGGCGACGCGCTCGGCTCCGGCGTCTACCGCCTGGCCAACCCGCAGACCGGGTCGTTCACCCCGGCCATGCGCGTCGGCGGCGTCGAGCTGGAGAGCCACAGCGTCGGCAAGATCGAGTTCAACGCCGCCGCGAACTACGTCTACGTAGCCACCTCGCGCGGCGTGTACCGGCACTCGATGTCGGCGACGTCCGGCGCGTGGCAGAGCGTCCTCAAGCCGGTCACCGACCCGAACAACCTCTACGCGTACAGCAACATCGCGAACGACGTCGTGGTCCAGCCCGGCACGGGCGGCCAGCGCCTCCTCGCGAACCTCGCCTGGCGCGCCGGCTCCGCGCAGAACGGCTTCTACCTGTCGACCAACGCGGGCAGCACCTGGACGAAGATCAACCCGACCGGCGCGATCAACCCGCGTGACGTCGGCCCGTCCGAGATGGCGTTCTCCAAGGACGGCAAGCGGCTCTATGTCGTGATGCAGTCGCCGGCGCTGTTCAACGCGGTCCACGCGTCGTCCACGCTGGCCGGCATCTTCGTCTCGGCCAGCGGCGACGTCGCCGGCCCGTACGCGCAGGTCGCCACCCCGGCGTCGCTGTCGACCACGGGCTCGGCGCAGAAGCTGCCGCGCATCGGCCAGGGCTACGGCCCGGGCGTGCAGGCCTGGTACAACCGGTTCGTCGCCGTCGACCCGGCGAACGCGTTGCACGCCTACGCCGGTCTCGAAGAGGTCTACGAGACCTGGGACGGCGGCGCCACGTGGAAGACCGTCGGCCGCTACTGGGACTTCGGCTTCCCGTGCTGGAACGCCGACGACGCCAAGAACACCTGCGACGGCAACGTCCTGCACTCCGACCAGCACGCGATCGCGATCGGCAACGGCAAGGTGTACGTCGGCAACGACGGCGGCCTCTACAGCCGCTCGCTCTCGCGCACCGCGAGCTCGTGGACCTCGCTGTCGGCGGGCGGCGGTGTCCGGACGCTCCAGTACTACTCGGTCGCGGTCGGCACGGTGCCGGGCGGCGTGAACGTCTGGGGCGGCCTGCAGGACAACGGCGTCAGCCTGCTCCGCCACGGCATGAACGAGATGGTGTCGCCGTTCGGCGGTGACGGCGGCGACCAGATCACCGACCCGAACGACGGCTGCCGCAGCGTCGGCGAGTACGTCTACCTCGCGCTGTCGATGACGACCACCTGTGGCGTCAACCCCGACGGCGACGACGACGACACGGTCATCGACCTCGACCCGGCCGACCCGAACCCGCAGTTCATCGCGCCGATCGCCCGCGACTCCGCCGACCCGAACTACTGGGTCGCCGGCGGCGAGTACGTCTACGGCAACTCGAAGACGTGGGCGTCGACGGGCGGCGGCGACTGGAAGATCCTCGGCGACACCGGCAACCTCGCCGGCGGCGTCTTCCACTCGGCCACCTCGGTCGCGTCGCAGAGCCGCGTCGTCTGGGCCGGCTGGTGCGGACCGTGCTCCTCGACCACGTGGAAGTCCGGCATCGTCACGAACTACGACCCGACCAAGCCCGGCAACGTCGGCGCGCTGCACCAGGTGTCGCTGACCGGCCTGCCCAACCGGTACGTCGCCGGCGTCACGATCGACCCGGCGGACCCGTCGGGCAAGACCGCGTACGCCGTCTACAACGGCTTCTCGGCCCACTGGGTCGAGGGTCCGGGCGCCGGGATCGGCCACGTGTTCAAGACGAGCAACGGCGGCGCGACGTGGACCAACGTCTCCGGCGCCACCGCCGCGGCCGACTCGCTGCCGGACGTTCCCGCCACCCACATGGCGATCACGCCGTCGGGTGTCCGGGTCCTGACCACCGATGTCGGTGTGTTCCTGTCGACGACCGATGGTCACTGGATGCGGGCGGGTACCGCCCTCCCGTACACGATCGCGACCGATGTCGAGATCGGGCCTGACGGCAACACGTACATTGCCACCTTTGGCCGAGGCATCTGGAAGATGCCGACTCCCTAGGTCGCGTCAGCGACGAAGACCCCCGCCCTCTCCGGGCGGGGGTCTTCGTGTTCGGGGGAGCGCCCAGGGTCGACGCTGGCGGCGTTCTCGGTCGCTTGCAGCCCCCGGGCTGCGGCGCTCCCTGCGGCCTAGCCAGCCCCGCCCCTGGACGCTCTCGGCGGCGCCCCCCAGGGCGCCGCGTCGCGCCACCTCGCCCTCGCCGCCCCCCTCCCGTTCCCCCGAGGTTGCCTTCCCGAAGTCGCGTGACGCGCGTCGGTCGCGTGGGTAACCTCACCGCATGACGTACCGCGTCCTGCTCCTTCCCGGGCCGCGCTGACCAGGCACCACGTCGGCGCGGCGACCCCTCCTGAGCGAGGGGTTTCTCTTTGTCCGGGATTCGACGCGAGGATGGCGCCATGACCGAGGACTACGACGTCCACGCCGTAGAGGCCAAGTGGCAGGAACGCTGGCGCGACGCCGGGCTGCACGTCGCCGGCGGCGACGACGACCCGCGGCCGCGCAAGTACGTGCTCGACATGTTCCCGTACCCGTCCGGCGACCTGCACATGGGGCACGCCGAGGCGTACGCGATCGGCGACGTCATCGCCCGGTACTGGGAGCTGAAGGGCTTCAACGTCCTGCACCCCATCGGGTGGGACTCGTTCGGCCTGCCCGCGGAGAACGCCGCGATCAAGCGCGGGCTGGACCCGGTGGAGTGGACGTACGCCAACATCGAGGTGCAGGCCGAGTCGTTCCGCCGCTACGCGGGGTCGTTCGACTGGTCGCGCCGGCTGCAGACGAGCGACCCGGACTACTACCGGTGGACGCAGTGGCTGTTCCTGCGGCTGTGGGAGAAGGGGCTGGCGTACCGCAAGGCGTCGCCGGTCAACTGGTGCCCCAACGACCAGACGGTGCTGGCCAACGAGCAGGTGATCCAGGGCCGCTGCGAGCGCTGCGACGGGCTGGTGACGAAGCGGAACCTGACGCAGTGGTTCTTCCGCATCACCGACTACGCCGACCGGCTGCTGGACGACCTGAAGCTGGTCGAGGACGCCTGGCCCGAGCGGGTCGTCACGATGCAGCGCAACTGGATCGGGCGCTCGACCGGCGCGGAGGTCGTGTTCGAGATCGAGGGGCACGGGCCGGTCACGGTGTTCACGACCCGGCCGGACACGCTGTACGGCGCGACGTTCTTCGTCGTCGCGGCGGACTCCGAGCTGGCCGCGACGCTGGCCGGCGACGACCCGGCGTTCGCCGAGTACCTGGAGCAGGTCAAGCGGCAGACCGAGATCGAGCGGCTGTCGACAGACCGGCCGAAGACCGGCGTCTTCCTGAACCGCTACGCCGTCAACCCGGTCAACGGCGAGCGGCTGCCGGTGTGGGCCGCCGACTACGTGCTGGCCGACTACGGCACCGGCGCGATCATGGCGGTGCCGGCGCACGACCAGCGCGACCTGGACTTCGCGCGGGCGTTCGACCTGCCGGTGCGCGTCGTCGTCGAGATGGACGATGCCCCGGACCCGATGGAGTCCGGCGTCGCGACGCCGGGCGACGGCGTGCTGGTCAACAGCGGCCCGTACGACGGGCTGCGCAAGGCCGACGCCATCGAGCGCGTCACCGCCGACCTGGAGGCGCGCGGCCTGGGCAAGGCGGCGGTCAACTACCGGCTGCGCGACTGGCTGGTCTCCCGGCAGCGGTACTGGGGCGCGCCGTTCCCGATCGTGCACTGCCCGTCCTGCGGCGAGGTCGCGGTGCCCGACGACGAGCTGCCGGTCCGGCTGCCGCCGTCGGACACCGTGGACCTGAAGCCGAAGGGCGAGTCGCCGCTGTCCACCGCGGCCGAGTGGCTGAACGTCCCGTGCCCGTCCTGCGGCGCGGCCGCGCAGCGCGACGCGGACACGATGGACACGTTCGTCGACTCGTCGTGGTACTTCCTGCGCTACCTGTCGCCGGACTACGAGGACGGCCCGTACGACCGCGCCGAGGCCGACAAGTGGATGCCGGTCGACCAGTACGTCGGCGGCGTGACGCACGCGATCCTGCACCTGCTGTACGCGCGGTTCTTCACCAAGGCGCTGTACGACCTGGGCATGCTGTCGTGCGTCGAGCCGTTCAGCGCGCTGCTGAACCAGGGCATGGTCATCATGAACGGCTCCGCGATGAGCAAGTCGCGCGGCAACCTGGTCTCGCTGCAGTCCGAGCTGGCCGCGCACGGGGTCGACGCGGTGCGCACGACGATGGTGTTCGCCGGTCCGCCGGAGGACGACGTCGACTGGGCCGACGTGTCGCCCGCCGGGTCGGCGAAGTGGCTGGCGCGGGTGTGGCGGCTGGCCGGCGAGGTCGGCTCGGCCGCGTCGTCGGCGGACGACGACGTGGAGCTGCGGCGGTTCACCCACCGGACGATCGGCGCGGTGTCGCAACTGGTGGAGTCGTTCCGCTTCAACGTCGTCGTGGCCCGGCTGATGGAGCTGTCGAACGCCGTCCGCAAGTCGGTCGACGCCGGCCGCGGCGGGTCCGCGGCGGTGCGCGAGGCGATGGACGCGCTGGTCGTGATGCTGTCGCTGTTCGCGCCGTACACCGCGTCCGACGCGTGGGAACGCCTGGGGCGCAAGGGGTTCGTCGAGCGGCAGCCGTGGCCGGCGTTCGACCCCGCGCTGGCCGCGGAGGACACCGTGACGTGCGTCGTGCAGGTCAACGGCAAGGTGCGCGACCGCGTCGACGTCTCGCCGTCGATCACGCCGGAGGACCTGGAGGCGGCCGCGATGGCGCTGCCCGGCGTCGTGCGCGCGATCGGCTCGTCGCCGGTCCGCACCGTCGTCGTCCGCGCGCCGAAGCTCGTCAACGTCGTCGTCTGACGTGGCCGTCTCGGTCGTCACCGACTCGACGGCGTACCTCCCGCCGGAGCTCGCCGTCGAGCACGGCATCGCCGTGGTGCCGTTGCAGGTGACGATGGGGGAGCGGACCGCGCTGGAGGGCGTGGACCTCACGCCCGCGGAGTTCGCGGCGTGGATCGCGGGCGCGGGGCGGCGGGCGACGACGTCGCAGCCAACCCCGGCGGCGTTCCTCTCGGTCTACGGCGCGGCGGCGTCGGACGAGATCGTGTCGGTGCACCTCTCCGGTGCGCTGTCCGGCACCGTCGGCGCGGCCGACGCGGCGGGGCGGCAGTCGGGGCGGACCGTGCGCGTCGTCGACTCGCGGCAGACGGGGATGGGGCTCGGCTTCGCGGCGCTGGCCGCCGCGTCCGCGGCGCGGGCGGGCGCGCCGCTGGCGGACGTCGCGCGGGCGGCGGAGGTCGCGGCGGCGGCGACGCGGACGTTCTTCTACGTCGACACGCTCGAGCACCTGCGGCGCGGCGGGCGGATCGGCGCCGCGGCCGCGCTCGTCGGCACGGCGCTGTCGGTGAAGCCGTTGCTGCACATCGCCGACGGGTCGATCGCGCCGTTGGAGAAGGTCCGTACCTCCGCCCGGGCGATCGCCCGGCTGGAGGAGCTCGCCGTCGCCGAGGCAGGGTCGTCACCCGTCCGCGTCGCGGTGCACCACCTCGCGTCCGCCGAGCGGGCCGCCGCGCTGGCCGAGCGGCTGCGCGCCCGGCTCGGCGCGCTCCAGGACCTCGTGGTCAGCGAGGTCGGCGCGGTCGTCGGCGCGCACGTCGGGCCCGGGATGCTGGCCGTCGTCGTGCACCGCGTGCCGTGATCGCCCTCGCGGTGCTGGCCGGGTACCTGCTCGGCGCGGTGTCGCCGGCGACGCTGTTCGCGCGGCGGGCCGGCGCCGACCTGCGCGCGTCCGGGTCCGGCAACCCCGGCGCCACCAACGTCGGCCGCCTGCTCGGACGCCGGGCCGGCATCACGGTCGCGGTGCTCGACGTGCTGAAGGGCTTCGTGCCGGCGGTCGTCGCGGCGTCCCTCGTCTCGCACCGGGCCGGCCTGGCGGCCGGACTGGCCGCGGTGCTGGGGCACATCACGTCGCCGTTCCTGCGCGGGCACGGCGGCAAGGGCGTCGCCACCGCCGCCGGTGCGGTGCTCGGGTCGCACCCGGTGTGGGCGCCGTTCGTCCTCGTGACGTGGGTGCTCGTCGTGCTCGCCACGCGCTGGGTGGCGCTCGGCTCGGTCTGCGCGGCCGCCCTGCTGCCGGTGCTCGCCCTGGTCACCGGCGCGTCGGGCGCGGACGTCGCGTGGGCGTCCGGCATCGCGCTCGTCGTCGTCGCGCGGCACCGGCGGAACTTCGTCCACAGATTCCGCCGCCGCCCGCCATCCACAGACCCGCTTCCCTAGCGTCGGTCGGGTGCCAGCCGACCCGACCCCGCCGCCGCGCCCGCCGCGCGCGCTGCCGCCGTTGCGCCTCGACCCGGGGCACCGCGGCGTCGCCGCGCTGGCCGCGCTCGCCGTCGCCGCGCTCGCGGTGACCGGTGTCGTCGTGTGGCGGGCGCGGCCGCGCCCGGTCGACCTGGTAGCGCCGCCGGTCGTCGCGTCCCCGGCCACGGCCGCCGGGCTCGTGGTCGATGTCGCGGGTGACGTACGCCGCCCCGGCCTGGTCCGGCTGCCCGCCGGGTCGCGAGTCGCGGACGCGATCGCCGCCGCGGGCGGGCTGCTGCCCGGCGCCACGACCCAGGGGCTCAACCTCGCCCGCCGCCTCTCCGACGGCGAGCAGGTGCTGGTCGGCGCCCCCGCCCCCGGCGCCGCCGCGTCCCCCGGCGCGCTCGACCTCAACACCGCCACCGCCGACCAGCTCGACGCGCTGCCCGGCGTCGGCCCGGTCCTGGCCGAACGCATCGTCGCCTGGCGCGACGCCCACGGGCCGTTCGCCTCGGTCGACCAGCTCCGCGAGGTGAGCGGCATCGGCGAGCGGAAGTTCGCCGAGCTGCGCGACCTGGTGCGGGTGTGAGGCCCGCATGACGGCCGCCGCGCCGGCCCCGGCCGCGCCGGCCGCCGCGCCGGCCCCGGAGGCGACCGACCTGCGCCTGGTGCCGCCGGCCGTGGCGACCTGGCTCGCCGCCGCCCTCACCACGGTGGCACCCCGCCTCGCCCTCGCCGCCCTCGCCGGCGCCGCGCTGCTCACCGCCGCGACCCTGCTCCGCGTCCCCACGGAACGCCGCCGCCCCCTCCTCACCGTCGCCGCCGCCACCCTCGCCTGCGCGCTCGCCGGCACCGCCGCGACCGCCGCCCGCGCGGCGACCACCCGCGCGGGCCCGCTCGCCGCGCTGGCCCAACGCCGCGCCGTCGTCACCCTCGACCTCACCGTCACCGGCGACCCGCGACTGGTCACCGGCCGCGTCGTCGGCGCGCAGCGCGTCGCCGACCTCGCCGTCGTGCCCGCGCGCGCCGAACGCGTCCGCGTCGGCCCGCGCGCCGTCGCGCTGCGCGGGCCGCTCGTCGTCTTCGCGCGCCCGGCCGGCTGGACCGACCGCCTCCCCGGCGAACGCCTCCGCGTCACCGGCCGCCTCGGCCCGGGCGACGGCGACCCGGTGTTCGAGCCGCACGGCCCGCCGGCCCGACTCCGCGCGCCCTCGTCGCTCGGCCGCGTCGCCGGGCGGCTCCGGCGCGGGCTGCACGACGCCGCGGCGCCGTTGCCCGCCGCCGCGCGCGGCCTGCTGCCCGGCCTCGTGGTCGGCGACACCAGCCGCCTGGACCCGGGCGTCCGCGAGGACTTCCGCCGCACCGGGCTGACCCACCTCGTCGCCGTCTCCGGGCAGAACATCGCGATCCTGCTCACGGTCGCACTCCTGCTCGCCCGCCGGTGCGGCGCCGGGCCGCGCGCCGCCACCGCGCTGGGCGCGGCCGTCCTCGGCTGCTACGTCCTCGTCGCCCGCCCCTCACCCTCGGTGCTGCGCGCCGCCGTCATGGGTGGCCTCGCGCTGACCGGCGCCGCGTCCGGCCGCGAGCGCGCCGCCCTGCGCCTGCTCGCCGCCGCCGTGCTCCTCCTCGTGCTCGCCGACCCGTCGCTCGCCACCTCCGTCGGCTTCGCCCTCTCGGCCGCCGCCACCGCCGGCCTGCTCGTCCTCGCGCCCCCCTGGCGGCGCCGCCTGGCCGAACGCCTCCCCGGCTGGCTCGCCGACGCCGTCGCCCCGCCACTCGCGGCGCAGGTCGCGTGCGCGCCGCTGCTCGCGGCGGCGTTCGGGCGGGTCAGCCTCGCGGCCCTGCCCGCGAACGTCCTCGCCGCCCCCGCCGTCGCCCCCGCCACGGTGCTCGGCTTCGTGGCCGTGGGCCTCGCGCCGCTCGCGCTGCCGCTCGCCCGGGTCGTCGCGTCGCTCGCCGCCGTGCCGGTCGGGTGGCTCGTCGCCGTCGCCGGGTACGGCGCCCGCGTACCGGCCGCCACCGTGGCCGTCCCGCCCGGCCTCGCCGGCGCCGCGCTCGCCGTCGCCGGCACCGGCCTGGCGGCGTACACCGCCCGCCGCCGCCCCCGGCTGCTCGCCGCGACGGCCGCCCTCGGCCTCACCGCCGCCGTCGCCTCGCACGTCTCGCCGGGCTGGCCGCCGCCCGGCTGGCGCGTCATCGTCTGCGACGTCGGCCAGGGCGACGCCATCGTCGTCCGCACCGCCCCCGCCCCCGCCCCTGCCGTCGCCCCCGCCCCCGGCCCAGGTCCGGCCCCCGGCCCAGGTCCGGCCCCCCGCGGCGCCCCCGGCGCCGTCCTCGTCGACGCCGGCCCCGACCCGCTGGCCGCCGACCGCTGCCTGCGCGACGCCGGCGTACGCCGCCTCGCCGCCGTCGTCCTCACCCACTTCCACGCCGACCACGTCGAAGGGCTCCCGGGCGCGCTGCGCCACCGCCCCGCCGCCGGGCTCGTCGTCAGCCCGCTGCCCGAGCCCGCCGAGGAACGCGACCGCGTCGCCCGCTGGACGGCCCGCCTGCCCACCCGCGTCGCCGCCCTCGGCGAGCGGTGGACGGCCGGCGACACGGCGTTCGAGGTGCTCGGCCCGGAGCGCGCGTTCCGCGGCACCGCGTCCGACCCGAACAACAGCTCGCTCGTCCTCCGCCTCACCGCGCCGGGGCTGACCATGCTGCTCACCGGCGACGTCGAGGAGCCGGCGCAGCTCGCGGTCCTCGCCCGCGGCGCCCCCGGCCGGGCCGACGTCCTGAAGGTGCCGCACCACGGGTCGGCCCGGCAGACCGAGGCGTTCCTCGACGCCACCGGCGCCGCCGCCGCCATCGTCAGCGCCGGGCGCGGCAACCCGTACGGCCACCCGGCCCCCTCCACGCTCGACGCGCTCGCCGTGCGCGGGATGCGTGCGTTCCGTACCGACCGCGACGGCGACGTCGCGGTCACCACCGGCCGCGACGGGGTCCGCGTCGCCGGCCGCCGCCGCGGCACCCCGCCCCGCCCGCCCGCACCCTGGGAACGCCCGCTCGCCCTCCGCCGCGCCGCCGCCCCGCGCCTCTGGTGCCCCGTCCCCACACCCACCGCGCCCCCGGCCGCGCCCGTCCCGCGGCGACCGGCCCCGGCCGGCCCGACCGCAGCGGCCGCCGCGCCCCCGCCGCCCGCCGCGAACTCGGCGCGCGCGCCGCCCGCACCCGCGCGGCCGTGACATCCTTGCCGGGTGCCCGCCCCGCTGCCTCCGGTGACGCTCGTGCACGGCGACGAGGAGCTGCTCGTCGCCCGCGCGGTCGCCGCCGTGCTCGCGGCCGCCCGCGAACGCGACCCCGCCGTCGACGTCCGCGACGTCCCCGCCGCCGGCGTGGACGCCGCCGTGCTGCTCGACCTGCAGACGCCGTCGCTGTTCGGCGAGCTGCGGGTGCTCGTGCTGCGCGCGGTGCAGGACTGCGCCGACGACGTGCGCGACGCGCTGCTGCCGCTCGTCACGGCGCCGCCGGACGGCGCCGCGCTCGTGCTCGTGCACAACGGCGGCGTGAAGGGCAAGCGCCTGGTCGACGCGGCCAAGCAGGCCGGTGCCCGCGTCGTGCCGTGCGCCAAGGTCGACAAGCTCGGCGACCGGCTGGCGTTCGTGCAGGCGGAGTTCGACGCGGCCGGCGCCCAGGCGACGGCGGGCGCGTGCCGCGCCGTCGTGGACGCGGTCGGCGGCGACCTGCGCGAGCTGTCCGGTGCCTGCGGGCAGCTCGCCGCGGACACCGTCGGCACGATCGACGAGGCCGCG
Organism: Mycobacteriales bacterium; assembly: GCA_036382875.1. Classification (GTDB taxonomy): domain Bacteria; phylum Actinomycetota; class Actinomycetes; order BP-191; family BP-191; genus BP-191. The sequence continues at coordinate 17,548 of DASVPJ010000043.1, read as the reverse complement.
GTGTCGCGGTTCTTCCGCGGCCGTGCCGACGCGAGCGGCTTCGCGGTGGCCGACCGCGCGCTGGAGGGCGACGTGCCCGGCTCGCTGGTCGAGCTGCGCCAGGCGCTCACCGCCGGCGTCGACCCGGTGCTCGTCGTCGCCGCGCTGGCCCGCCAGCTCCGCACCGTCGCCAAGGTGGCGTCGGCGGGGCGCGGGCGTTCCGACGCCGTCGCCAAGGAGCTGAAGCTCGCGCCGTGGATGGTGGACAAGGCCCGCCGGCAGAGCCGCGGCTGGTCGCCGGAGTCGCTGGCCCGGGCACACGCCGCGGTGGCCGACGCCGACGGCGAGGTCAAGGGCGGCGGCACCGACCCGGCGTTCGCCGTCGAACGCGCCGTGCTCGCGGTCGCGACGTCCTGCGGAGGAGCCCGATGACCGGCACGCTGACGCCGTTCGACCCCGACTCCGTCCAGGCGGCGCCGCGCGGCCCGGTCGGCATCGGCGACCGGGTACGGCACCTGCTCGCCAGCAACGACAAGGCCGACCCGCTCTACCCCCGGCTGCTCCGGCTGCGCCACGTGCACCCGAACGGCTGGCAGCGCGCCCTGCTGGTCGAGGGCATGGTCATCGCCGGCGCGCTGGTGGCGCTGTCCGACAAGGCGACGGCCTGGACGCCGGTGTTCATGCCGATCGCGGCAGCGGCGCTGGTGAAGTTCCACGACGTGCTCGCCGGCCTGCTCCCGCCGCGCCCGCCGCGGCGGGACGACACGCCGTAGCCCGCCCCCGCGCGGGCAGGGACGCGGGCCGGGAACGACGAACGGCGGCGCCGCCCGGGAGAGCGACGCCGCCGTCGTGGCGGGGGTGGAGGGTCTAGAGCGACGAGGCGCGCTTGGCCATCGCCGACTTGCGGTTCGCCGCCTGGTTGGCGTGGATGACGCCCTTGCTGGCGGCCTTGTCCAGCGCGCGCGACGCGTCGTGCAACGCGGTCAGCGCCGTGTCGCGGTCACCCGCGGCGGCGGCCTCGCGGAAGCGGCGGACCGACGTCTTCAGCGAAGACTTGACCGCCTTGTTGCGCAGCCGCGCCTTCTCGTTGGTCTTGATGCGCTTGATCTGCGACTTGATGTTCGCCACGCGAAAGCCCTCTTACGGAAGTTGTTGGTGGACGTGCGAGCACGCCGGACGCGGCGCGCCAACCGCGAGAGCCTACCAGAGCCCGAGCCTGTCGAGCCAGGCGCGGTGACCTCGCCCTGCGCGCAGCCCGCCGGCCGGCGTCAGCGCCGCCGGACCGGGCGAGAGTCCGCCGGTGCGCTGCTCGGCAGGCGGCACCACCACGTGCCGAGCATGGCAACTGCCCGCCTGGCAGCGGCCCGCTGGACCACCGCGACGGCGACCCGGTCGTAAGGCAGGCGCGGCACGAGCCTTGACGCGACCGCCGGACCCGACGAGGTTCTCGGCCATGAGCGAGATCAAGATCGAGAACGAGCACGTCTTCGCCGACGTCGACACCTCCGGCGTCGCGCCGCAGCTCGTCGGCTACCTCGAGGCGGTCGCCGAGATGCCCGAGGTGAAGGCGCTGCACGACCGCGCGACCGAGCTGCTCCAGCCGGCGCCGGGGGAGCGCGTTCTCGAAGTGGGCTGCGGCCTGGGCGCCGACGCCCGCGAGCTCGCCCGCGCCGTCGCGCCCGGCGGCAGTGTCACCGCCGTCGACGTCTCCGAGGCGATGCTGAACGCCGCCCGCGACCGGCACGACGCGTCCCTCGCGGTGACGTACGAGCGCGCCGACGTCTGCGCCCTGCCGTACGACGACGCGACGTTCGACGTCATCCGGATCGAACGCGTCCTCCAGCACGTCCCCGACGTGACCGGCGCGTGCCGCGAGATGGCCCGCGTGCTCAAGCCCGGCGGCCGGCTGCTCGCACTGGACACCGACTGGGGCTCGCTCGTCGCCGACGTCGGCGACGACGACCTCGCCGACCGCGTGCTGGCGCACGGCCGCGGCCGGATGATCCAGCCGCGCGCCGCGCTGCACCTGCGCCGCCTGCTGGCCGGCGCCGGCCTGCACCGCGTGCACGTCGAGGGCCACGCGTTCACCTACACCAGCCTGGAGACGGCCGCCGTCCTGCTGCCGATGTTCCAGGAGCTCATCCCGCAGGAGGCCGACTTCATGCCGGCGGCGGACCGCGAGGCGTGGTTCGCCGCGGCGCGGCGGGCGGACGAGGAGGGCACGTTCCTCACGGGCTGGAACGCCTACCTCGCGCTCGCGCACAAGCCGTAGCCCGACCCGTGGGACGATCGGCGGCGTGCCCAGCACCGACCCGCGGCTGATCCGGAACTTCTGCATCATCGCCCACATCGACCACGGCAAGTCCACGCTGGCCGACCGCATGCTCGAGATGACCGGTGTCATCGAGCAGCGCAACATGCGCGCGCAGTACCTCGACCGCATGGACATCGAGCGCGAGCGCGGCATCACGATCAAGGCGCAGAACGTCCGCCTGCCGTGGACCGTCGACGGCACGACGTACGTGCTCGACCTCATCGACACGCCGGGCCACGTCGACTTCACCTACGAGGTCTCGCGCTCGCTCGCCGCGTGCGAGGGCGCGGTCCTGCTGGTCGACGCCGCGCAGGGCATCGAGGCGCAGACGCTCGCGAACCTCTACCTCGCGCTGGAGAACGACCTCCACATCATCCCGGTCCTCAACAAGATCGACCTGCCCGCCGCGCAGCCGGAGAAGTACGCCGCCGAGCTCGCGAACATCATCGGTGTCGACCCGGCCACGGTCCTCAAGGTGAGCGCGAAGACCGGCGAGGGCGTCGAGAACCTGCTGAACGAGATCGTCCGCCAGGTCCCCGCGCCGGAGGGCAACCCGGACGGCCCGCTGCGGGCGATGATCTTCGACTCGGTCTACGACATCTACCGCGGCGTCATCACCTACGTCCGCGTGGTCGACGGCACCCTCACCACCCGCGAGCGCTGCCTGATGATGTCGACCGGCGCGTCGCACGAGACGCTCGAGGTCGGCGTCATCTCGCCGGAGCCGCAGCCGACCGACTCGCTCGGCGTCGGCGAGGTCGGCTACGTCATCCCCGGCGTGAAGAACGTTCGCCAGGCCCGCGTCGGCGACACGGTCACCGCGGCGAGCCGGCAGGCGCACGTGCCGCTGCACGGCTACCGCGACCCGAAGCCGATGGTGTTCTCCGGCCTCTACCCGCTCGACGGCAGCGAGTACCCGGCGCTGCGCGAGGCGCTCGACAAGCTCCAGCTCAACGACGCCGCGCTCGTCTACGAGCCGGAGACGTCGGCCGCGCTGGGCTTCGGCTTCCGCTGCGGCTTCCTCGGCCTGCTGCACCTGGAGATCGTGCGCGAGCGGCTGGAGCGCGAGTTCGGCCTGAGCCTCATCTCCACCGCGCCGAACGTCGTCTACCGCGTCGTGATGGAGAACGGCGACGAGCTGACGGTCACGAACCCGTCCGAGATGCCGAACGGCAAGGTGGCCGAGATCCACGAGCCGGTGGTGCGCGCGATGGTGCTGGCGCCGACGGAGTTCGTCGGCACGATCATGGAGCTCTGCCAGTCGCGCCGCGGGACGTTGCTCGGCATGGAGTACCTGTCCGAGAGCCGCGTCGAGCTGCGCTACACGCTGCCGCTCGCCGAGATCATCTTCGACTTCTTCGACGCGCTGAAGAGCCGCACCCGCGGCTACGCGAGCCTCGACTACGAGCCGGCCGGCGAGCAGGTCAGCGACCTGGTCAAGGTCGACATCCTGCTGCAGGGCGAGCCGGTCGACGCGTTCAGCGCGATCGTGCACAAGGACAAGGCGTACTCGTACGGCGTCTCGATGACCCAGCGGCTGCGCGAGCTGATCCCGCGGCAGCAGTTCGAGGTGCCGATCCAGGCGGCGATCGGCAGCCGGGTCATCGCCCGCGAGAACATCCGGGCGATCCGCAAGGACGTCCTCGCGAAGTGCTACGGCGGCGACATCACCCGCAAGCGGAAGCTGCTGGAGAAGCAGAAGGAAGGCAAGAAGCGGATGAAGACGATCGGCCGGGTGGAGGTCCCGCAGGAGGCGTTCATCGCCGCCCTGTCGACCAACCAGGGCTAGACCGGCTTCGTCCGGGTCAGCGTCCCCGCGAACGTGAAGCCGCCGAAGGGCGGCCCGGCGTCCGGCACCACCGCGAGGCTCGCCTGCACGATCGCGCCGTCCGCCGGCGTGCAGGTGAGCTCGATCGTGACGTAGCGCGTGACGACGCAGCCGCCGCTCCAGCCGGCCACGCCGCCGCCGCAGGACAGGACCGCGGTCAGCCCGATCGGCGCGCCGTACGGCACGCCGGACGGATCCTCCAGCCACCACGCCGAGCAGGTGCCGGGCGCGCCGCGGACGGGCGTGACCGTCCCGCTGACCGAGACGTACCGGTCGCCGATCGTCGGGAAGACCGGCCAGTCCGGACCGGCCGAGCCGGTGCCGGTCCACGTGGCGGTCACCGCCCGGTCCGCCGGGTCCGTGGTGGCCGCCGCGGGCGGGGCGGCGAACGTCGCGCCGGCGGCGAGCGCGAGGGCGGTGGCCGCGAGACCGCGGCGGAGGCGAGCGCGAAGGGTCATGGCGGGGGATGGTAGAGGCGCCCGCGTAGTCTCGGCAGGGTGCTCGTCCATCCCTGGGACGCGCCGCTCGACGACACCGAGTGGCGAGAGTGGCTGTCCCGCAACGACTTCGGCCAGGTGATCGCCGCCGGTCGCGAGCGCGACGTGCCGGTCGTCGTGCCGACGCACTTCCGCTTCGACGGCGCGACGACCGTCGAGACGCACCTCGCCCGGCCGAACCCCGTCTGGCCCGCGATCGCCGAGAACCCGACCGTCCTGCTCACCGTGATCGGCGACTACGTGTACGTCCCGTCGACCTGGGGCGCCGCTCCCGGGACACCGTCCGAGCTCGGCATCGCGACGTCGTACTACGCCACCGTCCAGCTCACCTGCGCCGCGACCGTCGTGGACGACCCCGACGAGCTGGCCGCGCTGCTGCGCCGGCAGCTCGGCCGGTTCCAGCCCGAGGGCGGCTTCGCCGACGTCACGCCGGCCGACGAGCACTACGCCCGCCGCCTCCCGCAGATCCGCGGGCTGCGGCTGGAGGTCACCGCGGTGCGCGGGAAGTTCAAGTACGGCGGCAACAAGACGGCCGACCACCGCGAGGTCATCGCGCGGCGCCTGGCCGACCGCGACGGCCCGCTGGACGCCGCCGCGCGCGAGCACCTGCTGCGGCGGCTCTGACGTGCCGTCCGCCCCGCCGCCCGGCGACCCCGCGCCGCCCGACGGCGCCCTCCCGCCGCACGCGCTGGAGGGCCTGGGACGCAACGGGTTCGGCGTGTACGTCCACGTGCCGTACTGCGCGCACCGCTGCGGCTACTGCGACTTCAACACCTACGTCGACGACACCGGCGCCGCCGCGTCGTACGCCGACGCCGCGATCGCCGAGGTGCGCCTCGCCGCCCGCGTCCTCGGTGACGCGGTACGGCCGGCGGACACGGTGTTCTTCGGGGGTGGCACGCCGACGCTGCTCCCGCCGGCCGACCTCGCGCGCGTCCTCGCCGCGGTCCGCGACGAGCTGGGCCTGCGGGCCGGCGCGGAGGTCACCACGGAGGCCAACCCCGAGACGCTCTCGCCCGCCACGCTGGACGCGCTGCGGGCGGCCGGGTTCAGCCGGCTGAGCCTCGGCATGCAGAGCGCGGTCCCGCACGTGCTCGCCACCCTCGAACGCCGCCACACTCCCGGCCGCGCCGCCGACGCGGTCGAGGAGGCGCGCCGCGCCGGCTTCGAGCGGGTCAGCCTCGACCTCATCTACGGCACGCCCGGCGAGACCGACGACGACTGGCGCGCGTCGCTCGACGCGGTGCTCGCCGCCGACCCGGGCCACGTGAGCGCGTACGCGCTCACCGTCGAGCCCGGCACCCGGCTGCACGCGCAGGGCGCGACCGTCGACCCGGACGTGCAGGCGGACCGCTACGAGGCCGCCGACGACGTGCTCGGCGCGGCCGGCTACGGCTGGTACGAGATCAGCAACTGGGCGCGCACCGACGCGGACCGCTGCCGGCACAACGAGCTGTACTGGCGTGACGGCGACTGGTGGGGGATCGGCCCCGGCGCGCACAGCCACGTCGGCGGCGTGCGCTGGTGGAACGTCCGCCTCCCGCGCGACCACGCCGCCGCCGTCGCCGCGGGCCGCAGCCCGGCCCAGGCGCGCGAGGTGCTGGACGCCGAGTCGCGCCGCGTCGAACGCGTGCTGCTCGGCGTCCGCCTGGCGGGCGGGCACCCGGTCGCCGACCTCGACGCGGCCGGGCGCGCCGCCGCGGCCGACCTGGCCGGCGACGGGCTGCTCGACCCCGGCGCGCTCGCCGAGGGCACCCTGCGGCTGACGCGGCGGGGGCGGCTGCTCGCCGACGGCGTGGTGCTGCGGCTCGTCGGCTAGTCCCGCCCGCGCGATCGGAACGCCCGGCGCTCCGCCAGCCACTCCGACCCGCTCTGCAGCAGCAGGCCCGCGCCGAGCAGCACGCCGCCGGCCAGCCCCGCGGCGTCGACGTGGCCGAGGCCGCCGGCCGCGAGCCCCACGGCGCCGAGACCCATCAGCACCCAGCCGCCCCGCTCCGCCAGCGCGAAGCGCCGTTCGCTGGTCCGCGCCGCGTCGATCGCCGCGGGGTCGGTCAGCCGTTCGCGGTGCGCGAGGTACCACGCGTCCGGATCGGTGACGCGTTCGGCGCCGGCCGCGGCGAGCGCCTCGACCGCCGTGCGCGGGTCCACCGCGCGCACCGTCAGCCCGTCGAGGTAGCGGCCGGCCGGCCGGCCGCCGCGGGCCGACCGCTTCGGCGCGACCTCCGACGACTGCTGGCGCACGAGCAGCCGGAACGCCGGCACCGCGACCGGCTCGCGGAACGCCAGGCCGAGGTTCGGCAACGTCCCTGGCCCGGTCGTGTAGACGTACGGCACGTTCAGCGGCTCCGCGAACCACGTCTCCTCCGCCGCCGGCATCTCCTCGACGAGCTCGAGGTCGACGACGCCGACGTTGGCCACCGGCGTCGAGAACGTCCGCGAGCCGAACCACGCCGGGAACGCGAACGTCACCACGCCGCCGTCCACCGCGATCCACGGCTTGCGCGGGACGATGCGGTACACCTTGAGCGGGATCACCGTCACGGCGCGCATCGTCCTACACTTGGCACTCAGCCGCGACGAGTGCCAGGCCCACGAGGAGGTGACGCCCGCCGTGCTGGACGACCGCAAGCTGGAGGTGCTGCGGGCCGTCGTGGAGGACTTCGTCCGCACGAACGAGCCGGTCGGCAGCAAGCACATCGTCGAGCGGCACAACCTCGGCGTCAGCCCCGCGACCGTGCGCAACGACATGAGCGCGCTGGAGGACGAGGGGTACATCGCGCAGCCGCACACCAGTGCCGGGCGGGTGCCGACGGACAAGGGCTACCGGCTGTTCGTGGACCGGCTGTCGCAGGTCAAGCCGCTGTCCCAGGCGGAGCGCCGGGCGATCGAGCGGTTCCTGCACGGCGCCGTCGACCTGGACGACGTGGTGACCCGGTCCGTGAAGCTGCTCGCCCAGCTCACCCGCCAGGTCGCGGTCGTGCAGTACCCGAGCCTGTCCCGGTCGACGGTGCGCCACGTCGAGCTCGTCCAGCTCACCACCAACCGGCTGCTCGTCGTGCTCATCACCGACACCGGCCGCGTCGAGCAGCGCGTGGTCGAGCTGCCGGTGAGCCTCGCCGACGGCCAGCTCGAGGAGCTGCGCAACTCCCTCAACGCCACCCTCGCCGACCGCCACCTGGACGACGCCGCCAAGGCCCTCACGTCGATGCCGGGCGTCCGCCCCGAGCTGCGCCCGGTGATGACCAGCCTGATGACCGTGGTGCTGGAGACGCTGGTCGAGCGCGCCGAGGAGCGGGTCGCGCTGGCCGGCACCGCCAACCTCACGGCACACGCGCTGGACTTCCCGCTCATCCGCCCGGTGCTGGAGGCGCTGGAGGAGCAGGTCGTGCTGCTCAAGCTGCTCGGCGAGGCGAACGACCCCACCACCGTCCGCGTCCGCATCGGCGAGGAGAACGCCGTCGAGGGGCTGCGTTCGACCAGCGTCGTGTCCATCGGCTACGGCCCCGGCAGCGACTCGATCGCCTCGCTCGGCGTCGTCGGCCCGACCCGGATGGACTACTCCGGCACCATGTCCGCCGTCCGCGCCGTCGCCCGCTACGTCGGCGACCTGCTGGGGTCGTAGTGGCCGACACCGATCTGTACGCCGTCCTCGGCGTGGGCCGCGAGGCGTCGCAGGAGGAGATCAAGAAGGCTTACCGCCGCCTGGCCCGCGACCTGCACCCCGACGTCAACCCGGACCCGGAGACGCAGGAGCGGTTCAAGGAGGTCACCGCCGCCTACGAGATCCTCAGCGACCCGGAGAAGCGGCGCCGCTACGACGCGGGGCCCGAGGCGTTCGGCGGCGGGTTCGGGTCGTTCGGGGACATCTTCGAGGCGTTCTTCGGCGGCGGCGGGATGGGCATGGGCTCGCGAGGGCCGCGCACCCGCACCCGGCGCGGCGAGGACCTGCTCGAACGCGTCACGCTGGACCTGGCGGAGACGGCGTTCGGCACCACCAAGGAGGTGTCGTTCGAGTCCGCCGTGACGTGCACCACGTGCGCGGGGCACGGCACCGCGAGCGGGACGTTCCCCGACACCTGCGGCACCTGCCAGGGCCGCGGCGAGGTGAGCCAGGTCTCGCGGTCGTTCCTCGGCCAGGTCATGACCACGCGGCCCTGCCCGCGCTGCGCCGGCGTCGGCACCGTCATCACGCACCCGTGCGCGACCTGCGGCGGCGACGGGCGCGTCGCGTCGCGGCGGACGTTGACCGTCAAGGTCCCGCCCGGCGTCGAGCACGGCATGCGCATCCGCATCTCCGGCGAGGGCGCGGCCGGCCCCGGCGGCGGCCCGAACGGCGACCTCTACGTCGAGGTGCGCGAGCGCGACCACGACGTGTTCGAACGCGACGGCGACGACCTGCACTGCAAGGTCTCGCTGCCGATGACCGCCGCCGCGCTCGGCACCACGCTGACGCTGACCACGCTCGACGGGACGGACGAGGAGCTCGACATCCGCCCGGGCACGCAGTCCGGCCACGTCATCACGCTGCGCGCCCGCGGCGTCCCGAACGTGCACGGCGGCGGCCGCGGCGACCTGCACGTGCACGTCGAGGTCCGGACGCCGACCGGCCTCGACGCCGAGCAGGAACGCCTCCTCCGGGACCTCGCGAAGCTCCGGCACGAGGAGCACCCGGACGGCTCCGGCGGGGGCGGCGGCCTGTTCGGCCGGCTCCGCGACGTCCTCGGCGGTCGATAACCGATCGGATATCATGGCGGCGTGACCGAGGCCGCCTGGCTGCTCCGCTACGCGCGCCGCCGCGCCGGGCTGACGCAGCGGGCGCTGGCCGAGCGGGCCGGCGTGCCGCAGTCGTACGTCGCCCGCGTCGAGTCCTCCCGCGCGGACCCCACGGTCTCGTCGCTGTCGCGGCTCCTTCGCGCCTGTGGCACCACCCTGGAGGCCATGCCTGGTACAGGTGAGGGCGTGGACCGCACGACGATGGCCGCGCTGCGCCGCCTCTCGCCCGCCGAGCGGCTTGCCCGTGCCGCCGCCGACGCCGAAGGGCTCGCGGCGCTGGACGCGGCGAGGTCGCGATGACGTTCGCCCCGCTCGCCGTCCTCCGCGCGCTGACCGAGGCGGGCGTGCGGTTCGTGCTGATCGGCGGGCTCGCCGGGCGCGAGCACGGCTCGACCACCGTCACCAACGACGTCGACGTCTGCTACGACCGGGCGCCCGACAATCTCGAACGCCTCGCCGGCGCGCTGCGCGCGATGCACGCGCGGCTGCGCGGGGTCGACGAGGAGGTGCCGTTCGTCCTCGACGCGCGGACGCTGCCCAACGGCGACTCGTTCACGTTCGAGACCGACCACGGGTCCGTGGACGTGCTCGCGACGCCCAGTGGGACGAGCGGCTACGCCGACCTGGCCGCGGCGGCCGAGCCGGTGTCGTACGGCGACTTCAGCGTGCTCGTCGTCGCCCTGGACGACCTCATCCGGATGAAGCGGGCCGCCGCCCGGCCGAAGGACCGCGTCGAGGTCGAGGTGCTGCTCGCCCTCCGGGACGAGGCGCGCGGATGACCGCGCCGATGTTCTTCGCGGACTCCGTCGCCGGCGACCTGCTCGTCCTCGACGGCCGCGAGGGGCGCCACCTCGCCACCGTGAAGCGCGCCGAGCGCGACGAGCGCGTGGACGTCTCCGACGGCCGCGGCGCGGTCGCCGAGTGCGCGGTCGCGTCGATCGACGGGCCGGACCGGGTGACGTTGACCGTCCTGCGCCGGCGACAGGAGCCGGAGCCGCGGCCCCGGCTCGTCGTCGTGCAGGCGCTCGCCAAGGGCGACCGCGCGGAGGACGCCGTCGAGGCGATGACCGAGGTCGGCGTCGACGAGGTCGTGCCGTGGGCCGCCGCGCGCTGCGTCGTGCGCTGGGACGGCGAGCGCGGCGCGAAGGCGCACGCGCGGTGGGCGGCGACGGCGTACGAGGCCGCGAAGCAGTCGCGCCGCGCGCACCTGCCGCTCGTCGCGCCGCTCGCCACGACCGCGCAGGTCGCCGAACGCCTCGCCCGCGCGAGCCTCGCGGCCGTGCTGCACGAGGAGGCGGAGACGCCGCTCGCCGCCGCCCGGGTGCCGGGCGACGGCGAGGTCGTCGTGGTCGTCGGCCCCGAGGGCGGGATCACGGCCGAGGAGCTGGCGGCGTTCGGCGGCGGCGCCTACCGGCTGGGCCGCACGGTGCTCCGTACGTCCACCGCCGGCGTCGCCGCCGCCGCGCTGCTCCTCGGCCGCACCGCCAGGTGGGGCTACCAGGACGCGTAGTTCAGGTCCGGCACCTTCGTCACCGACCCGTCGCGGCTCACCAGCTCGGTGTACGACGGCGCGTCCTCCGGGCCGTGCGAGATCAGCAGCGTCCCGCTCGGCTCGTCGAACGACAGGTGGTACGTCACCGAGTCGTTGCTGCCCTCGTAGACGCGGTCCCGGTCGGGCGCGGTCCGCGCGAACCGCTCGACCACCAGCGCCACCCCGCAGAGCGACGCGGTGACCAGGATCGGCTGCCCCGCGGTCGTAGTCCCCGCGATGTCGAACGCCACCAACGAGCAGTCCTTCGCCGGCTCGGTCGTCCGCGTCGCGCCGGAGGCGATCTCGTACGTCGTGACGGTGCCGTTGTTCAGCCAGGCGAGGTACCGGCCGTCCGGGCTCGCGACGAACTCGTCCACCAGGCCCACCGTCGTGGTGACGGTCCTCCGCGTCTTCGTCGCGAGGTCGTAGAGCACGATCTCGCTGCGCTCGTCCTTGATGCAGCCGGTGGTCGCGTACGCGATCCGCCCGTCGCCCGCCCACACCGGGAAGGCCACCAGGCGGTCGGCCACGGTCACCGTCGCGCCGCCGGACACCGGCCCGTAGACGACGTCCCCGAGGCAGGCGCCCTCGGGGTTGGCCCACACCACGCGCTTGCCGTCCGGCGACACGTCCGGGTGCGTCCCGGTGCCGGTGGTGAGGTAGCGCAGGAACGTCCCGTCCGGCCCGAAGACCGCGATCCGGCCGGAGCGCTGCCCAGCGAAGACGTCGCCGGTCGCGGCGCCGGGGCCCTTCGCGAACGTCACCGGCACGACGGTCGCACCGGCGATGCCCTCGTCCTTCTTGCTGCCCATCGTGACCATCACCGACCCGGTCGTCGCGGTCGTGGTGAAGCCGACCTCGGCCTCCCACAGGTCCGGCGGCGCGTAGGTCGCGCGCGCGTCGCCGAGCTCGATCGGCGCCGAGCCGGGGCCGTCCGCGCGCAGCCGCACGAGGATGCCGGGGTCCACCTCGCGGAACGTCCCGCGCGCCCGCAGCGGCGAGGTCAGCACGTCGTCCGCGGCCGGCGCCGTGACCTTGACCGAGTCGCTGCGCGCGGCGACGACGAGGTACGGCGCGGTGCCGCCGTCGCCGAACCCGCGCAGCTCCAGCGTCGACACCACGACGGTGTCGCGGCGCATCTCGAAGAACATCGAGCCGTCCCGCTCGTCCACCGAGGCCACCGTCGCGTCCGGGGAGAGCAGGTAGTTGCGCGCGAAGCCGAGCGCGGAGAACGACGCCGACGACAACGAGGGGTACGTCTGGTTGTCGCGCTGCCACGCGCGCAGCTCGCCGTACGTCGTCAGCGGCCAGATCGCGCCCAGCGGCGTCGCGTCCGGCACCGGCGCGACGGTCGGCTCCACCGTCGCCGGTGCCGACGTGACCGACGGGCCGGCCGACGCCGGCGGCTGCTGGATCGTCCGCGGCGACGGGTCGGCGGCGAGCACCACCAGCGCGACGGCCGTGGCGAGCGCCGTGGCGCCGAACGCCCCGCCGCGCAGCCACCACGTACGGCGGCGGCGCGCCGCGATGCCGTTGCGGATCGCGTCGTACCCGGCGGCCGACGGCTCCACGGCGTCGGCCTCCATGCGGAGGATCGCCGAGATCTTCTCGTCGGTGTTCATGACTGGGGCTCCAGGTGTCGCGCGAGCGCGGCCTTGCCGCGGTGCAGGTGGGACTTCACGGCTCCTTGGCTGACGCCCATCGTGCGGGCGATCTCGGCCTCGGAGAGGTCGCCGTAGAAGCGCAGGACGAGCGCCTCGCGTTGCTTGTCGGGCAGCGCCCGCAGCGCCGCGATCACCGCGTCGCGCTCGGCGAGCGAGATGGCGCCGTACTCGGCGCTCGGCGCGTCCGGCATCGGGCGCGGCGCGTGCTTCTCGGCGACCTGGCGGCGGCGCATCCGTGAGCGGGAGAGGTTCACCACCGTCGTGCGCAGGTACGGCAGCGCCTTGTCCGGATCCTTGATCCGCCGCCAGGCCGAGTGCATCCGGATGTACGCGTCCTGCACGACCTCCTCGCTGGTCCCGACGTCGTCGAGGAGCAACGACGCCAGCCGGACCAGCGAGCGGTAGTGCGCCCGGTACAGCTCGACGAGCGCGGCGTCTTCCACCGTGCCCGTCACCGCCTCCCGGCCCGCCACGGTGTCGATCATGCAACTAACGACGCGGGGCGGGGGCGGCTGGTTTACTTCCGCTCGTCCCGGGTTCGCCGGGCACTTCTCCAGGGGTGGGGATGCGGCGCGACGCGACTGTGCTCGGCGGGCTCCTGCTCGCCGGCTTCCTGGCGTGCGCTCCCGCCGCCGCGCCGGCGTCCGCCCAGGAGCCCTCGCCGGTGCCGTCGCAGGTGCCGTCGCAGGCGCAGGAGTCGCCGACGCCGACGCCCGACCCGACGACGACCGAGCCGTGCGTGCCGCCGCCGTTCTGCCTCACGACGCCGCCGCCCACCGAGAGCCCGTCACCGACGCCGACCCCCACGCCGACCCCGACGCCGTCGCCGAGCCCCACGCGCACCCGGACGCGGACCGCGTCGCCGACGGTCAGCCGGACGCGCAGCGCCACCCCGACCCCGACGCCCACGCCGTCCGAGACGCCCACCCCCACTCCCACGCCGACGACCGAGGAGCCGGCGCCGACGACCACGCCCGCGGTCGCCGAGGCCGGGACCAGCCCGCAGGCCCGCGCGGTCATCGGCCTGGTGCTCGTCGTGCTGCTCGGCGTCGGCGGCGGCGTCGGCCTGTACCTGACGAGGGAGACCGGGTAGGAACGTCGGCATGCCCGACGACTGCCTGTTCTGCCGCCTCGTGCGCGGCGAGATCCCCGCGACGATCGTGTGCGAGACCGACGACACGGTGGCGTTCCGCGACATCGCGCCGAAGGCGCCGGTGCACGTCGTCGTCGTGCCGCGCGCGCACCACGAGAACGTCGGCGCGCTCGTCGCCGCCGACCCGTCGCTCGCCGCGCGCGTGGTCGCGACGGCCGCCGAGGCCGCGCGGGCGGAGGGCATCGGCGACGGCTGGCGGCTGGTGTTCAACACCGGCGCGGCGGTCGGGCAGACGGTCTTCCACGTCCACGCGCACGTCCTCGGCGGCGGCCCCATCGAGGGGCTGTGAGCGCCGCGGACGCGTGCCTGCGCCTGGTCCGCGCGCGGCAGTCCGAACGACGCCTGCCCAGCGTCTCCGCCGCCGTCTTCAAGCCGCGCGAGCGGCTGTTCTACGGCGCCGCCGGCCTCGCCCGCCTCGACCCGGCCGAGGAGCCGACCGCGGATACGCAGTACCGGCTCGGCTCGATCACCAAGACGTTCACCGCCGTCCTCGTCCTGCAGCTCCGCGACGCCGGGCTGCTCGACCTCGACGACCGCGTCGCCGCGCACCTGCCGGACGCGGCGTTCGGCGACGCGACGGTCCGCCGGCTGCTCGCCCACCTGTCCGGCCTCCAGCGCGAGCCGGTGGGCGAGGTGTGGGAGACCCTCGCGCCGCCCTCGCGCGACGAGCTGCTCGGCAACCTGGCCGCCGCCGAGGCGGTCTCGACGCCGAACCGCCGCTGGCACTACAGCAACCTCGCGTACGCCGTCCTCGGCGAGCTCGTCGCGCGGCGTACCGGAGGCACGTGGGAGGACGCGCTGCGCGAACGCCTGCTCGACCCGCTCGGGCTGCGCCGCGTGACGCTCGCGCCGGAGGCGCCGTTCGCCCAGGGGTACTTCGTCGACCCCTACGCCGACCGCGCCGCGGAGGAGCCGGTGCTCCGCCTCGGCGGGGTCGCGAGCGCCGCCGAGCTGTGGGGGTCCGCCGACGACCTCGTGACGTGGGGGTCGTTCCTCCTCGACCCGGACCCCGCGGTGCTCGCGCCGGCCACGCTGGAGGAGATGGCGACGCCGCACGGCATCGCCGACGAGCACGGCTGGACCATCGGCTGGGGGCTCGGGCTGATGCTGATACGGCGGCACGACCGCATCCACGCCGGTCACACCGGCGGGATGCCGGGTCACCTGGCCGGGCTGTTCGTGTCGCGCTGGGACGGGATCGGCGCGGTGGCGTTCAGCAACAACTCCGCGCTGTTCGAGGCGGGCGCGTTCACCTGCGACCTCGTGCACGAGTGGCTCGCGAACGACCCGCCCGCGCCCGAGCCGTGGGCACCCGGGCCCCCGGTGCCGGACGACGTCGAGCCGCTGCTCGGGCGGTGGTGGACCGAGGGCTCGGAGTGGGTGTTCTCCTGGCGGCGCGGCCGGCTGGAGGCGGTGCCCGCGGGCGCGCCGGCGACGTACCCGCCGGACGTGTTCGAGCGCGAGGGGGACGCGTTCCGCACCCTCACCGGGCGCGAGGCGGGGGAGTGGCTGCGCGTCGTGCGCGGCGCCGACGGGTCCGTCGAGAAGCTCTACTGGGCGACGTACCCGCTCACCCGCGGGCCGCTGACGTTCGGGGCCAGCAGGTAGTCTTTGCGCCAATGGCAGACACCGTGCAGGACAAGATCGTCGTCCCCGGCGAGCACTCGATGGTCAGCCTGCTCGGCCAGCGTGACGAGCTGCTCGCGATCGTCGAGCGGGCGTTCGACGCGGACATCATGGTCCGCGGCAACGAGATCACCGTGACCGGCGAGGCCGACGAGGTGCTGCTCGCCGTCCGGCTGTTCCACGAGCTCATCGCGCTGCTCAAGAAGGGCGACGAGCTCACCGGCGAGACCGTCGAACGGTCGCTGACGATGCTGCGCCGCCGGGACACCGAGCACCCGGCCGAGGTGCTCTCGTTGAACATCCTCTCGACGCGCGGCCGCACCATCCGCCCGAAGACGCTCAACCAGAAGCGCTACGTCGACGCGATCGACAAGCACACGATCGTCTTCGCGATCGGGCCGGCCGGCACCGGCAAGACGTACCTCGCGATGGCGAAGGCCGTGCAGGCGCTGCAGGCCAAGCAGATCAACCGGATCATCCTCACCCGCCCGGCGGTCGAGGCGGGCGAGCGGCTCGGCTTCCTGCCGGGCACGCTGTTCGACAAGATCGACCCGTACCTGCGCCCGCTGGTCGACGCGCTGCACGACATGGTCGACCCGGAGTCGATCCCGCGGCTGATGGCGGCCGGCACCATCGAGGTAGCGCCATTGGCGTATATGCGTGGCCGCGCGCAGCCCGTCGAGACACCGGTGCTCACGCCGGAGGGCTGGCGGCGCATCGGGTCTCTGCGCGTCGGCGACCTCGTGGTCGGCTCCGACGGCCGGCCGACGCCGGTGCTCGGCGTGTACCCGCAGGGCGTCAAGGACGTGTACCGCGTCACCGCCCAGGACGGCGCCTCGACGCTCGCCTGCGGCGAGCACCTGTGGCACGTGCACACCCGCAACGACACCCGACGCGCCAACGGCGGCCGCGTCGTGACGACGAAGGAGATGCTCGACGGCGGCCTGCGCCGCGCGCACTACCGCAGGTTCGAGCTGCCCCTCGTCGGGCCGGTGCGGATGGTGGAGCGCGAGGTCCCGCTGGAGCCGTACGCGCTCGGGCTGCTGCTCGGCGACGGCTGCCTCACCACGTCGACGACGCCGTCGTTCACCACGGCCGACCCCGAGCTGGTCGAGGCCGTCGGACGGGTGGTCGCGGGCGGCGAGGCACGGCGCAAGACCGCGATCGACTACACGCTCGCCCTCGCCGGCCGCAGCCGTGGTGGCGTCGTCACCGCGAACCCGGTGACCCAGGCGTTGCGCGACCTCGGCCTGGCGGGCACGACGTCCGCCACGAAGTTCGTGCCGGTGCAGTACCTGCTCAACTCGGCCGACGTCCGGCTCGCCGTGCTGCAGGGCCTGCTCGACAGCGACGGCGGCCCGGTGCGCCAGCGCGGGCGGACGTGCCGGGTCCAGTACGCGACGACGTCCGATCGGCTGCGCGACGACGTGATGTTCCTCGTCCGCTCGCTGGGCGGCGTGGCGTACACCCGCACGCGCCCCGCCGCGGGACGCCGGCCCGGGCTCGCGCGGGGCCGCCACGTCTGGCACCGGCACGACGCGCACGTCGTGGACGTCCGGCTGCCGGCCGGGATCGCGCCGTTCCGCCTCGCCCGCAAGCGGGCGGCGTACGAGGCGGCCGGCGGCGGCGGGCGCCCGGCGCGGTTCGTGGACCGCATCGAGCCGGCGGGCCGCGCGGAGTGCGTCTGCATCGCGGTCGGCGCGCAGGACTCGCTGTACGTGACGGAGGACTTCCTCGTCACGCACAACACGTTGAACGACGCGTTCATCATCCTGGACGAGGCGCAGAACACCTCGCCCGAGCAGATGAAGATGTTCCTCACCCGGCTCGGCTTCAACTCGAAGATCGTGGTGACCGGCGACGTCACCCAGGTCGACCTGCCCGGCGGGGCGACGAGCGGCCTGCGGGTGATCCGGGGGATCCTCGATGGCCTCGACGATGTCCACTTCTCCGAACTGAGCAGCGCCGACGTCGTCCGGCACCAGCTGGTGAGCGAGATCGTCGACGCGTACGCCCGGTACGACGCGGAGCGCCTCGACGCCGACCGCGACCACCGGCGCGCCGCCGCCGCAGGCCGCCGCTCGGGTCGGCGAGGCTGACGTGTCGATCGAGATCTCCAACGAGTCCGGCCACCAGCTCGACGAGGCCCGCATCCTCGCCGTCGCCCGGCACACGCTGCGGGA